>JAQGHS010000443.1 GCA_028291605.1 Planctomycetaceae bacterium
GGCTCGTGAGTACGGTTTCCGCCACCGACCCGATCAAGCCAGTCGCTCTCAAACAGGGAGATCACATCATCTTCCTGGGCGATTCGATCACCGCATATGCCGACGCTCCGTACAGTTGGGTCGGCACGGTCCGAGCAAAAATCACCAAGACCCATCCGGACTTCGGGCTGCGGGTTCTTAACGCGGGCGTCAGCGGGAATACGGTCACAGATTTGCAGGTGCGTCTCGAGACGGACGTCCTATCCAAGAAGCCCACGGTGGTCTTCATCTACATCGGCATCAACGACGTCTGGAAGAACTCCACCACGGAGGAGAAGTACGAGTCAACGCTCAAGGAAATCACCAGCAAGCTCAAGTCGGCCGGGGCGCGAGTTATCATCGCCTCGCCAAGTGTAGTTGGCGAGAAGAAAGACGGAGCCAACGAATTAGACCTGAAACTCGACAAGTATGCAGCCCTCTTTCGTAAAGTTGCCCGCGACACAGGCTCACAGTTTTGCGACATCCGCAAGGCCTTCGTCGACTACATCCAGGCGAATAACGAAGGAAACAAAGAAAGCGGCCTCTTGACAACAGATCGAGTACACGTGAGCCCCGCCGGCGACAAACTATTGGCCGAAGTCGCACTCAAAGCTCTTAGCGAATGAGTTTTCTGGCCGCGATGGAATTAGCAATCGCACGGTAAACGATGCCGCGATACAGGGGCACCCTCTAGTTGCGTTTTGTTATCCTAAAGGGGTCACGATTCAACCCATTCACGGAGCATCTCAATGAATAAGTCGCATTCAGTAATCATCGGCGCGTCGATCGTTTTAGGATGTTCGATTCTGGGACTGACATCTGGCAACGTGAGTCTAGGGCAGACAGCGGCCATTCCCGGGCCCGGAGGTCGATATCAAATCATCGTTACGGAAACTTCAGCGAGCTCTAACAGCAACGTCTTTATCTTTGATCCAACGACCGGCCAAAGCTGGTACCGCTCGACAAACACAGCCGCAGGCAACTGGAACGATTTAGGCTCGCCAGTAATTCGATCAAAAAAGTGAGGGGGAGACCGATTCGTCGACTGGGAAGAGGGGGGAGTATCAGCGGAACGAAAAAAGGCTTGCCCTGCTAAACAAAGGGCAAGTCGAACCAATCATCCCGGAATGGGATTTGAGAATTTGCCTCTGGATGACTACGCCGTAAACCTGGCTCATCAAGAATCGCACCGGATGTCTGCCGACGAGGCAGAGAATCATGTCAGGATAATGTCCAATCTCATTAATTACGCGGACTATTTAGCCGCGATCTTGCGCCTCTACGAAGCGTACGAGAAGAACAAGTAAGTCATGCGGAGTCACTTCGGAAGATAAAAATGGGCATGTTGGTTCGCCAGATCGCGACTGTCTGCATGATACACAGCGCTGATGGCTGCGGATGACGGATACGTGGTCAGCCACTCCTCGCGATACTCAGTTGCCTCGGTCAGGCTGTAGGGCCCGAAGACGTTGGGCGGCGTCAGTCGCGAAGGCCGAATCGCAATCCAGTATTCGCGCGGGGTTGGGGCTTGCTCGCTCATGCTGCCATTCAGCGTTGGGATTCGGCTGGTAATCAGTCACCAATGGCCGCCGCCTCGCGTAGATTGTCTATGCCGGTGGCGGCATTCCACTCGCACTCCAGCCGTGAAGCGACTCCGCGAAACAGGGATTCGGCTTGGGGATCGCGTGCCTGGCTGATTTGCTCCAGGATCTCGCGATATGCGGTCAAAATCTTGCCTTGGTAGCTCGGTGTAGGATCGGTGTCGTTGGTGCTCATGGCTATGTCTCGATGGAGTGTGGCGAGAGCGTATGCTGATATTTTAGTAGTCTATCCGCGAGAAGTCACGTGGCCCGAGTACGCTGCCGATAGCGCATAGATCGTATTCAGCAGGTGCTCTGCAATCTCATCGACATAATCAGCGAACTACGCCATGGATCGTCGAGTGATGATTCAAAACACGCCCTCAATCGATCTCGACAATGTCCAGGTGGATTCGACCAGGCTAAACGAGTCGTGCTCGGCTATCCGGAGAGAGTGCCGCGCACCTTGCGGATTGGTTATCATCAACGGCCGGGGAACGCTTCTGTATTCTGCAACTCGCGCAAGCGAGCAGGATTCGAGCGAGAGTGGCGCCCACGAAAATCCCTTCAGCCGCAGCCATCTCCAGCGACCAAATAACGAAGGTACTAAACGAGGACAGGAGACAGGCCACCCTTGGAATCCCACGAAATAAACACAGTGTCAACGCCGCCGCCGAAGGCTAACATCTTGCTCGTGGATGATGCGCCGGCCAATCTGCTCGTGCTCCGAGAGATACTGGCCGACTTAGGCCACAACATGGTAGAAGCGCGGTCGGGTGAGGAAGCACTGCGCCGATTGTTGGAGGACGATTTCGCCGTCGTCCTGCTGGATGTGCAGATGCCCGGAATGGACGGGTTCGAAACGGCGAAACTCATCCGAGGACCAAAGAGCTCTCGCCATCTTCCGATTGTCTTCCTCACTGCGTTTGAAACTGATTCTTCCACGATCGAACGTGCATACTCGCTGGGTGCCGTGGACTTCCTTATAAAGCCGCTGGTGCCAGTCATCGTCCGGGCTAAGGTCGCCGGTTTCATCGAACTCTTTGAGAAGACACGGCAGATTCAATGGCAGGCTGATCAGATACGGCAAATCGAACACGCGAACTTCGGGCGGAAGCTGTCGGAAGAAAATGCACGGTTGCGGGAAAGTGAGGCGCGCAAGGCGGCGATCCTCGAAACGGCGTTGGACTGTATCATCACCATCGATCACCAGGGCAAAGTCATCGAGTTTAATCCGGCGGCCGAGCGGGTGTTCGGATACGCAAAGCACGACATTGAAGGCCGGGAAATTGCCGAGTTCATCATTCCGCCGCGTTGGCGGGAAGCCCACCACCGGGGCATGGCTCATCTTCTCGCAACCGGCGAAGGGCCGGTACTGAATAAACGGATTGAGGTTTTCGGTCTGCGTGCAGACGGCACTGAATTTCCGGTCGAACTGACAATTGCTCAAATTCTCTCTGATGGACCGACGGTGTTCACGGCGTACGTGCGGGATATCAGTGAGCGGGTCCGGATCGAGCGCAATCGCAATACCAGGCTGGCCGTCAATCAACTCCTGATCCAAGCCGTCACTTTTCCCGAGGCCGCCAAGGGTGTGTTGAAGCTCGTATGCGAAGGTTTGGCCTGGGATATCAGCTCTTTCTGGACCGTGGATCATGATACGGAAACCCTGATGTGTCTCGAATGTTGGCACGACCCCAGTCTGGCCCTTACCGAGTTCGAGGCCGCAACTCGAAGTCGTGCATTCAGGTTTGGCGAGGGCCTGCCAGGTCGGATTTGGGCTGCGGGCCAGGCGGCATGGATTCTCGATGTCGTCCACGATGGAAACTTCCCGCGGGCTCCCAGTGCAGCGAAAGAGGGACTGCATAGCGCCTTTGGCTGTCCGATTATGGTCGGCGGTAGGACGCTGGGCGTCATCGAGTTCTTTAGCCAGCGCATTCAGGAGCCGGATGCCGAATTGCTGGAAATGATGGCGACGGTCGCGGTCCAGCTCGCACAGTTCATGGAACGCATGTCGGCGGAAGAACAATTACGGCAGAGTGAACAGCGTTTTGCTGGGTTTATGCAGCACTTGCACGGTCTGGCAAGGATCAAGGACTTAAACGGGCACTACGTCTATGCCAACGATGAGGCCGTGAATGCCTTTCAGATGCCCCGCCCTGAACTCTACGGCAGGACTGATGAAGATTTCTTTCCACCTGAAACCGCCGCAAGATTTAAAGATAACGACCGGCTAGCGATGAATGGGACCGGCGTCCAAGTTATCGAGACGTTGAAGCAGAGCGATGGAATATTGCACCACTCCCTCGTTTGCAAGTTCCCGATTCAAGGACCGCAGGGAACACCGTTTCTGGTGGGCGGAATCGCCATTGACGTCACCGATCGCGTGCGGGCCGAAGAGTCATTGAAAGAGGCCAACAGACGGAAAGACGAGTTCTTAGCGACGCTCGCCCACGAACTGCGTAATCCGCTTGCTCCCATACGAAACTCGCTTCAAATCCTGAAACTGCCAAACGTCGAAATGGCAACTATCGAACACTGCAGGCAAGTGATGGAGCGGCAAGTCCAGCAACTCGTGCGGCTCGTTGATGACTTGATGGATGTGTCTCGTGTCATGCGGGGTAAGATTGACATGCGCTGGGAGTGTGTCGAACTCGCGAACATTGTTGCTCGCGCGGCGGAAATGGTCCAACCGCTGATGGAAACGCAGGGACACGAGTTGACGATTGAACTGCCAAACGAATCTCTATTGCTCAATGCAGACGCCGTTCGACTTTCCCAAGTCGTCGGCAATCTACTGACGAATGCCGCCAAGTACACGGAGGCAGGGGGCCGCATCGCACTAACGGTGCTGCGCACGGCCGATCAAGCAGTGCTTCGAATTCGGGATAACGGCATCGGAATTGCGCCGGATTTGCTGCCCCACATTTTTGACCTTTTCGTGCAGGCAGATCATTCCACGACTCGTTCCCAAGGCGGATTGGGCATTGGCCTGACCCTCGTCAGAAATCTCGTGGAATTGCATCAAGGAACAGTAGAAGTCCAGAGCGAGGGCCTGGGAAAAGGCAGCGAATTCATCGTCAAGTTGCCGATCGTCGCCGAATTCAACGGCGCCCCAGGCAGCACCATCGCTCCTGTGCAACAGCAGTTGCCGACTCCCTCCGGCCATCGACTAATGATCGTGGATGACAACCGGGACGCTGCGAAAACTCTTTCAGTTCTGCTGCGGTTGCTGGGCCATGACGTACAAGAAGCCTATGACGGGCCAACGGCGCTGAAGTTAGCGAAAGATTTTCGACCCGCGCTGATCTTTTTGGACATCGGGATGCCGGGGATGGATGGCTATCAAGTTGCCAGAGAGCTTCGCCAATTGCCAGCCCTCCGCGAAATCGTGCTAGTGGCTTTGACGGGTTGGGGGCAGCTGGAGGATCGCCGCCGCACAGCCGAGGCTGGATTCAATCACCACCTCGTTAAGCCGCTCGATCCCACAGACTTGGAGACTGTGCTCGCGGATTTGAACCCGTAATTGGAGCGGATCTGTCACGATTGGTGTACGCTGTGGCGCCCCATTCAGGCGGAATCAACGGAGTTGTCAGGCATTGTCTCTTCCACCGACTTCCCGTCATTGGCTTGAATCGCTTTGATCTGTTCTTTGCACCAGTCAGCTACGAGATACCTCGAACGCAAATCTGGGACGTCGAGCCCATTCAAACAGCGCGCAAGCTTTAGTTCATCGCCAGTATGTCGGGGTATGCTAAGCGCGGAACACATCGCGAAAAAGGTGCAGGTCCCTTCATAGTCTGTCAGCAGTTTCTCGGCGACATCTTGGATAGTCTTCCATGGAGGATGATCTATCGTAGTAAAATCTATGAGTTTCGGGTCCATTTGCTCGTCCCCCTAGCTCTTGAAA
Source organism: Planctomycetaceae bacterium (assembly GCA_028291605.1). Lineage (GTDB taxonomy): Bacteria > Planctomycetota > Planctomycetia > Planctomycetales > Planctomycetaceae > JAKFVC01. The sequence continues at coordinate 5,509 of JAQGHS010000443.1, forward strand.
ATGCACTTGCTGTGCCACACCCCAGTCAAACATCCTATCTCGACATAACTCTAGCAACAGTTGGCGGATGCACCCGCGATTTTGATAACGCCAAATGAAAAAATATTCGACATTCTCCGATGCATTGATCTGATAACGATCAATCAATTGCGTTGGCCGTTCTCTCGACTCCAGCATCTTGCCGGGAAACAACAGATGTCTTGACATAATGAGAGATCGCTGTTGCTAACACATTGCCGTGTCATGGGTTGTCACATCCGGAACGTTGGTTCGCACAGTAGGCTAAAAACCTCGTTTTACGGTCCTTTCTGTTGCCGTCGAGCTAGCCCCGTGTTAGATTCGGTAGATGTTTCAGCCATCCCAAGGCTCCTAAATGGGTAGTGCGCGCGATGCTAAATATGAAATCGAATGGAACCGTCTATCGCATTGCAGACGGTTTGCCTGCTGAGTTCTTTCGACGCAACAACGGCGAGGAGTTCCGTCGCTTTCTTGAGGTTCTTCCTCTCGCCGCCTATACGTGTGACGCGGCGGGAATGATCACGTACTTTAACCAACGTGCGGCTCTCGCCTGGGGCCGTGAACCGCGACTGAACCACCCTGCCGATCATTTTTGCGGTTCGTTCAAGATGTTCGCGAGTGACGGTTCGCCGATTCCACATGATCAATGCTGGATGGCTCTCGCCCTCCGGCAGGGAGAGGGATTTAACGAGCGAGAAGTTGTCGTAGAGCGTCCTGACGGTGGCCGATGCACTGTTTTGGCTCATGCGAATCCCTTTTTCGACGATGCAGGTCGTATTGTCGGTGCGGTGAATATCCTTGTGGATATCAGTGACCGAAAGCGGGCTGAAGAGACCGAGCGGGAGGGCAATCGTCGCAAGAGCGAGTTCTTGGCCATGCTGGCACATGAACTCCGGAACCCGCTCGCCCCGATCCGGAATGCAGTGCAAGTATTACAGATTGCGGCAAATGATCCGGAGACTGTGGCAAAAGCGGCCGCGGTGATGGAACGCCAAGTCGGACAGATGGTTCGGCTTGTCGACGATTTGCTGGATGTGAGCCGAGTCGACCGAGGTACCGTCGAACTCCTCAAAGAATGCACGGACCTGTCCTGCGTGATTCACCATGCGGTTGAAGCAGCCCGTCCGCACTGTGAGGAAATGGGCCACGCTCTGACTGTCGACATGCCGGCAGAGCCAATTTACCTTCATGCAGATCCCACGCGGATGGCTCAGATCATTGGCAATCTGCTGAACAATGCTTGCAAATTCACGAATAAAGGCGGTTGTATCGCGCTGGTCGTGGAACGCGCGGGCGACCAGGTCATCATTCGCGTACGTGATAATGGGATTGGAATTGCGCCAGAACACCTGCCGAAGATCTTCGATATGTTCGTTCAAGTTGATAAATCACTGGAGCGATCCGTGAATGGATTGGGTATTGGCTTAACGCTTGTGAAGAACTTGACCGCCTTGCATGGCGGAAGTATCACAGCGCACAGCGATGGTCTCGGACGGGGTAGTGAGTTCGCCGTTCGCCTCCCGATCATCGAGCAGACTCGGCTTGTCGACTCATCTGAGCCAGCAGATCCTCGTCATCCCCAAGGCGTCCCGACTCGCTGTGACTAAGACCGAATCCCTACTGCCAAGAACGGGGCCGGCGAACCGCTCTGAAAGCTCGCCTTGTTATGCCATTGTTCGACAAAGAACCGCGCTCCGTGTGGACTGAGCCGCATCACGTCTCCATCGGCGAATTCCACTAGCCAGTCGTCGGCAGTAGGGCGTACTGTCCCTTTAACAGATGAGCTCGTTGCCACGTTACCCTTACCATCGAACTGAATTGACGACTCGTCACCAGAATGCGAAAACCGCAATTTCCAGCCGCCAGTCGGCACTGCGGACTGAGCTACGACTCCTAGATTATCGATGACAGCCTGCAGCCGCTGGGCTTCCTTTAAGTCGCCGGCTTTGGTCGCCATCTTGACGGACTTCGCGAGCTCCTCGGCGTATTTTTTTCGAGCTCCTTCGATTGTGTCGTTGCAAGTCTTGAGTGCACTCGTTGTGACCTTACTAAATTCCTTGCGCGCCGTTACAGCCTTAGGAGTGGTAAACTCGTCGGCGGCCTTGTCGTTCCCAAAAATCCACGACCCAAAAAATCCAACCATCGCGATAATGAACATTCTGCAAACCGGCCTTCGAAGTGCCTGACTCATAGTCTACCCCAGATGAGATCCTCGAATGACAGTAATCGATTGCTGAGTACAGCATCATCTCCGATCAGTTGCGTTTTCGCGATTTACGAACGCACTGTTTACGAATGAAGCGAGCAGAAGACACCGTAATTAGGAAGTGGTTGTCAAAAATGGTATCGGAATTGCGATCCTATACCGCCCGGCGTCGCCACTTCCTCGAGCGGGATCTCATCGATTCGATCCGCCGGGCAGTCAGGGCGAGGGGCGTGCTGTCCGGAATGGCAGCTAACCTATGCGCGCTCGTAACTGCCTAACGATACGTACCCGTGCGACTTCCACCTGATGGTGCCGTTGGATTGGGTCGCCTCAAGCAGCGAGTAACGAAGTAAATGTGCGGTTGCGCAGATGCGAACAATTCTGAAAGTGGGCATTAGGGTCTCAACGCAACTTTTGTTTGAGCGGGATCACAGGAAGGAAAACCATGGTTTATCACCCAAAACTCAAAAGCATCACTGAGCGAAACGTTAAAACGATCGCGAAAATGGAGGCCGCATCGGTAAACAGTCGTAGCACCGGAGAGCGCATCGCCGATCTTGTCGCGAAATGGGTCGGCAGCTGGACGTTTCTAATCATCCAGAGCGTGCTTTTAATCCTCTGGATGGTTGTCAACCTTTGGGGTTGGTGGAACTCATGGGACCCGTACCCGTTTGTCTTGTTGAATCTAGTGCTGTCATTTCAGGCCGCATTCGCTACTCCAATTATTCTTATGAGCGAAAATCGTCAGGCACGTCTCAGTGAGCGTCGCAATCATCTGGACCTCCAGATCAATCTTCTCGCAGAACAGGAGAATACGGAGCAGTTGCGGTTACTTAGGCTGCTCTGCGAGAAGGCCGGTATTGAAACACTCAGGCCCCAGGAAGAAGCTCTCGAGCAAGAAACTCATCCAGACGAAATCATCCGGCAGATTATGGAGACAGTGGAAGTCGATCAACATCGAGCGGGCCTGTGAAGTCTGACGGGAACACTCCCTAATATGCGATCTCGGTATTGCAGTTGCACTCGTATTCGTCCGATTTACTTGCCGGAGAATGGCCTTATTCTAAACGCCCCGCAGGAAAAGCAGCCGTGACAGCCAACACACTATCTCTTGAGCTAACTAAGGAACTCCCCGACCTTTCGGAAGTTGTCGTGGAGAAATATCGTCAGGCAGTCGGGGCGCGATATCCGCAAGCCACATGGTTATCTGGTCGGGACTTTGGTCGCATTGTTGCCGGGAATGAGCTCTTGAGCCTACGATTCAGCATGATTGATCCCTTGGCTGAAGAAATGGCGTGGCGCGATGCCGTCCACCGCCTGGGCGAATAAGCTCACCGAGTCAACCACTAGACGCAGTCGTTCCAAACGCCTTCGACGGCTTCTCTCCATTCGCCCGTGCGCTGTCGACAGACATGATGGTCGACGACGATCCAGTTCTCGAATATCGCAATTGCCCGGTCTTTTCCGAAGTCACGATCGATTCAGGGCGATCGTACGGCCGTTGATACGGCCCATTGGCCAGACAGAATGATGGTTTTGAATGGCCCGGAATTTGCGGACAATTGAAGCAGCAGTTCGGCCCGCCGATTGCCTGTTGGATCACGTCACACTCACGCAGTCAAGGAGCTCAAAGATGGTATCAAGTACATGCAGCACTGTCGTCGGTGTCTTCCCAAGCCGTCAGGATGCAGAGGCTGCAGTCTCTGCCCTTTACGATGCCGGATTTACAGCTAGCGAAATCGGCGTTGTCAGCAGGAACACTGTCGGCACAACAAAGACGAAGAAAAAAGCCAATGCCGAGGCCGAAGATGCTGGCGAGGGCGCCGCGGTGGGCGCAGTGGCCGGCGCGGGTATTGGTGCCTTAATTGGTGCCGGCGTACTCGCAGGTGTAGTCCCGGTCATCGGTCCAGCCCTATTTGCGGGTACGCTGGGCGTACTTGCATCGAACGCCGCGGGGGGCGCTGCTGTGGTCGGCGTCATCGGCGCATTAACGGGGTGGGGTGTCTCCGATGAGGATGCGAAATACTATGAGAGTGAAGTCGCGTCTGGTCGCGCCGTCGTCACTGTGACTGCGATCGATAGGTGCGATGAAGCTCGTGCGATCATGCGCCGGTTCGGCGCGACAAGTCGAGATCCCGCATTTGCGTCGACCGATCTATAACGAGAGACGCTCCAGTCGATACGCAGTTTGAAATGCAAACCCCACTGACGTGATCCTCAAGATCATCGTCAGCGGGGTTTGCCAGCTCTAGGTTATATGCCATCATCGATTTATACTAACGAGATAAGCTCGCGCCATCCTTGGCCACGACCCTAAGAAACATCGTGCAGGAGACGAATAGGCTGTGAATTGTCTCATAGCACGGTTCGTACGCCAGAATTAAACGAATTCGCTCTAGTTTTCTGAGGAGCCTGCTGACGCCTAGCGGCCGCATCGAATACTAGTATTGAACATGTCGGCAGGGCGCGGGTAGAAGGGGTCGCCGGACAGTGCGTCGATACCCAGTTTGAAGTTCTAACTCTCACCTGCCGTTTCGTGTACATTGCACTGAGCGGCCTTCAGAGCATTTGCTCGGCGACATTAGGGCTCGCGGGGTTTGGGCGAATCATATTCATCGGCCTAGTGGTAACTCACCAGCCACTGCGCACAGGGCGCTTGCCAGTACATTGTGCTGATGCCCCTTCTGTCCGATTTCGTAAGCCCTCAATCAGAGGCTGTCGGCGCCAAAGTTTCGTGCAGAACGCGGCAAGTTTCCGCCTGAGTGGCGGCCACAGCCGTGGCGCCCGCGAGCATCAATTGGTCGCGTTCATTTTGGTTTTGTCGTTTCCGTCCCCAGCGACCAACAATAATCGGGACCTCAGGCAGTGCCGCCCGCAATCGCTTGCAGAGACGTCGTACTCGGACCAGTCCGCCGGGAGGAATGGAGCCAATGCAGATTAGGGCGGGACGCTCTTGGACAATGCCGGCCACCAGCGCGGCAGCGGATTGATGCACGTCGACAATCCGCACTGGACTCGGAATATCGGCGAGCGAACTTTTGAGCATCTCAAGTGCCACGTGCTCCGCGCCGTCGCCGGCAGCACACGCGATAATAGTCCCGGGGCCGCCGCTTGCCGTGGGCTGGGGTTGGGCAACTGATTCGGCCCGGGGGATGAGTTCGCGGATTTTCGGCAATGACTCCCGCATCGACTCTACGATCGACTGGTAATTTCTCTTCGAGAGCCGCTCCCTGCGGAGGTCGCATTTCGCCCGATTCAGGGTGGGGAGCAGCAATTCATCGTACACATTTCGGGAGGCAGTTTGCTGCACATAGGTCGCGGCAATGGCAATCGCGGCCTCGGGATCACGGAGCATCAATCGCTGATAGAAGCTGGCGTCGGCGGTTAGTGCCGGCTCATCGCTCAGTAACACGGCCAGGAAATGGAGTTCGGGAATCGACTTGCCAATCACCACCAGGCACACGGCAAAGGGGATGGACAGAACCAGTCCCAGGGGACCCCACAGGAAGAGCCAGAAGGCCGCAGAAATCAGCAGTGCCGTAGGTGAGACTCCCGTAGTTCGCCCAAATAGCAATGGTTCGATGGCGTTGTTGGTGACCAGTTCCAGCACAATCACACAGCCGAACACGACCAGCGGCTGCCACCAGCCATTGGAGAGTGCCAAGCTCATGGTGATGGGAAACAAGGCTCCGACCCAAGGACCGATATACGGGATAAATCGCAACGCTCCGGCAAGGAAACCCCACAGCATGGCATAAGGCATGCCTGCCAAGTAGAGCATGGCAGACAGCAGCAGGGCAAAACCGCCATTCACTACGGCGACCATTCCCAGATAGCGTGTGATCCGATCGCTGATTTCGTCCAAGGCGTTGCTGGTCACTGAGAGACGGGCGCGGCCGGCCAGCAATACCAGGCGGTCTCGGATTTCTTTCTGTTCCAGTAGGAAGAACACCAACAGCACCCCGCCGAACGCAAACTCGCCAATGCCTTCTGCTGCCGAACCGAGATGTCCCGTCACCCAGCCCCAGGCGGTCACACTGGTTTCGTGGTGAGAGTTATCATGGGCTGCGGAATGCGAGTCCGGATGTCTGGTTGCGCTTTTGGGCGCTTGGCCAGTCGCTCGATCTTGGTCGGTCGTCTGCGGTTTCAGTTCGGCACCAATTTCGGTGACCATCCCCGCAAATTGCCGGGCTACCGGTCCTGAGCCGACTTGCCGCAAGGATCGAATCTTGGATTTAATAGTCTCGGTATTCTTCGGCAACTCAGCCAACATGCGAGTCACCTGAATGGTCATAATCCAGCTGAGCGCAAGCAGCAGCATTCCAGCAACTATCACGGTGAGTAACACTGAGACAACATGATGAATGCCGTACCCATTCAGCCGCTGCACTACCGGGTTCAGTAGCAACGTGAAGAGACCCGCGATCGCAATTGGAATCAGCACGGGGCTGCCCCACTGCAACCCCGCAACCAGGGCCACCGCGACGACCGCCCCGGTTAAAACGATAGTCGCCCTCTGCCACTTGGGAGTGGCGCTGTTTCTGGAGTTCATTGCCCGGGTTCTCAATCTTGCGTGGGTGAATCTCAAACTGGCTCAGGTCAATTCTCAATCTTGCGTAGGGAGATGTCCTGCAGCTGGACTGCAGAGTTCCATCATGCCCTGGCTGGATTTTCGCCTTTCAGTTCCAAGGCCTTATTTGCGGGGCCATTGATCACACCGCTTAACCCATCGAATCGAGATCCGTGGCGCGACATTCGCATTTTCTGCAAGACATCCTTCCAAGCCCCGCCCTAGTCGGTTGTTATTTCTACTCCTGCCCGCTGGTTACCTTGGCTTGACCTGCGACATCTACCGCTCCGCTTGACAGGTGAAGTGTTCCGGCGCCGCCGGTGTAAAAATGCGGCGGCCTTAAGTGTTCGGGACGATCTTGCCGGGGGGCATCGTCACTGTCGGCGCGGGAGCAGCAGACGGAGCTTGCCTCGGCACCGGGATCGCAGCGGCCGTCCCGTTTGCAATCGCGGGTGCTCCAGTCGCAACAGCATCCGACATGATGATCGGAGTAGCCACTGTTGGCGCGGTCTCGGCAGGACGTGCCGAACTGCCGATTCGTCCGACCGCCAGCCCGATCAGGAACAGTACCAATCCTGTGAAGAAAAACCCGGCGACATAAAGATACGCAATGTCGCTGCCGCCGTGATTCCTCAGATAGAACCAATACACTACGGACCACACATCGATCAAGCCACCGAGTGTAATATAGATCAGCGAAGTTGTCGCAGACGTTGATTGTTTAGATTCACCCCACATGGCATCACCTTCTTCTAATAAACTGCGTTACGAGTAGACGCCGCCAGAATTAGCAATTCGCAGATACCGGTAGCAGTGGGGCGAGTGCCGATCAGCACTCGCCCCGCAGTTCCCTCGATTCCATTTTCCAAATTCCACGTGACGCGTTGACTCGGGAGTGACACATCGAAGATCAGCGACCGTTGTGACATCACCTGGTCCGTCGCGTTTACGCCGAAGGAGCAACCTTCTCGGCTTCGGGCTCCGGAGCCGGGACTGCAGCCGGTTTCGCGGCTTCGACTGGGGCGCAGTTTCCCGACACGGAACAGGCGGAGTTGCTCACTCCGGGTGCTTGAGCGGGCTGCTGGCAGGCTTGAACGGGCACCATCTTGCAAACTTCATACGGCACCTGGCGAGATACTTGTCGCGGTACCATGCGGCACATCTGCTCTGACACCACTCGGCATACCGGTCGAGCGATTCTCTGGGTAACGGTGTACGCTTCTTGGCGCGGCACGCTGTATACTTCGCGCCGTACTCGTTGTTCTTGCACGACGCGACAGGTGACCACCGGAACCGTCCGGACGAGTTCTTGATTGACCATGCGGCAGGTACGATAAGGAACGCGATCAACGACGTTCTCACTGACCCAACTGCACGTTTTGTAAGGAATCTGCCGTTGCCGCGTTTCCTGAACCACGCGGCTCACCTGTTGCGGAACTTGTGTGACCACCACTTCGGGAACGCAGCGCGTGACTTGTACCGGGACAGTTTCGGAGACGACTTCTGCGACATAGCGCGTGTAAGGCACCTGGCGTTGTACTGTCTGCGGGCAGTTGACTTTCTGAGTCGTGTAGAATCCCGGAGTTTGTACCATGCACGTTCGCGGACAGCCGCAAGCATCGACCGTTGTTTGCGGGACACACCGCCCCGGCTGATAGACTTGTTGCGTCGTCCAATTGGGGACGAACTCAGTCACGCAACGCGTTTCCACGACAGGCCGCATTACGGTGCGGCAACGTGGTTGATTGACAACTTCTGACACCTGACGCATGACGGTCTGTCGGCATTCGCGGCTGATCGTCTCTACGACGGGGCGGCAGACCGTATAGTTCTCGACCCGGACCTGATCCTGCCATACCGGTCGGCGTACAACGCGAGTAACTTCACGGACATTGTCTTCCCAGACTGGTCGGAAAACCGTGTAACGTTCTTGACGCTCGGAAGTCTCCTGGACCTGGCGAGCGACCACGTAAGGTACATCGCGTTCCTGGCGATCCATGACTGTACGAAAGCAAGTGATCGGGCGATCTTCATAAGCCGTCTCATACACGTTGCGTTTGACCGTGTATTCCTGTCGATCCCAAACCGTGTCGACGACAGTGCGGTAACAAGTCTGCCGTTGGACCTGATACTGGGTGGGGCTGCAGGCCTGGGCACAGACTGGCGCCGGACAACAGTTATACCGACCGGCGCAAAAATAACGACCCGCTTCGACGTTGGTGATTCCTGATCCGCAAATCAATGTCACAATTGCGATCATCCCGATCCCT
>JAQGHS010000523.1 GCA_028291605.1 Planctomycetaceae bacterium
CTGCTGCGGACTCAGTCTTTAGTAAACGGATTGCACTCATCGATGACTTCCTCAAAGGACTGCGGAGTAAGAGCCTGCAGCTCGGACAGAAACGTGGCCCGGTTCCGCAACTACGTCTCGTTGGCGAGGCGACCAGCAAGATTGTGATCGATGGCAAACTCGATGATGATGCCTGGGTCAACTGCCCTGTGGCTTCGACCGTCCGCTTAAGCGAACTCCAGACGGGACGGCAACCGGTCTATGGCACAACGGTCAAGTCCGCCTGGATCGGCAACGAACTTTACTTTGCCATCCGCTGCGATGAGAACCCTGGCGAGAAGTTAAACATCGCCGCGAAGAAGAACGATGATTCCGCGCTATGGTATGGCGACGCCGTCGAACTGCTGCTTGAAACGGAGTCGCGTTCCTATTATCAGATCGCCATTAACCCGGCGGGTGCTGTCGCCGATCTCGATCGCTCCGCCCCCCGCGAAGCCTGGTTCAGTTGGGACTCGCAGGCTGAAGTCGCCACTCACGTGGCCGATGATCACTGGACCATCGAGATCCGCATCCCGGTCATTCAGGACGAGAACGATCCGCTGCATCAAGTCATCGGTCGCAAACCCAATCCGAGTCTGCCGTGGCACATCAATGTCTGCCGGCAGCGCATCCGTGAGAACGCTCAGGAATATTCCGCCTTTTCGCCAACGGGTGCCGACAATTTTCACGACATCATGAAGTTCGCCTACTTCTATGATGGCAACTCGCATCAGTTCGACGCCGCCGAGCCGGTTGCCGACTTCCTCCACGCCATGTACGTCGCCGCGGACTTCGCCAGGCGAGGCAAGTACGCCGAAGCACTCGCCGGCTACACGGTCGCCGCGGCCAATGCCAAGCTGACCGACTACCAAAAGTCGGCCGCTCTCGAGCAAGCCGCACTCTCGGCCCGCATGCTCCGCAAGCACGATGTCGCCGGTGATCTGGCCGCACAAATCCCCATCGACTCGGTGAAAAAGACGGTCCTCATGCAGAACTTGCTCGATCAATTCAAGGCTCCTCAGGTGATCGAACAGTTCGCCAAAGAAGACATCAGTGCGCGGCCCTTCTGGAAGGCAGGCGATGGCTACGTCACTCGCGGCCGCGCCTATGCGATTACCAAAGCAGGCCCGGAGGCCGAGGCCGATCTGTTACAGTCCCTCAAATGGACCACCGACCGGCGTCTCCGCGACAGCATCTATCAGTCGCTCGGTAACAACCGCGAAGTCAACTTGAAGAACGACGATAAAGCGTTGATCGCCTATCAAGCGGTACTCGACGGCGCAAAACAACTCGACAGCTCTGACCAGTTCTATGCCGTCCAAGGCATCGCGGGAATCTTGACCCGCCGCGGCAAGTATGATGATGCTTTGGCGACTCTCCAGCGAGTCGACATCTCAAAACGGCCAGGTTATTGGCGCGGTTCGCTGCTTATGGCTATCGGAGATACCCAGCGCGCTGCCGGACGAAAGGCCGAAGCTGTGGCGACTTACAAATCGGTCATGGATGATCAAACGGTGGACCAGCAGCAGCGCAAAGTCGCTGAAGAGGCACTCACTAAACTGCGCGAGTAGTTCAGGTCCCGTTGCAGAAACGCCGGCGTCGCTATCGAAATCAAGGACTCGTGTTGAGATCACTCCCTGAACCGAATTCGGAGAGGTACACGCCATGCCCGAACTCACGACAGAAAAATCGGTCCTGCTAACTGACCTGGCACTGTGCGTCAACCGCTATCGACTCTTTACTCCCGGCATTTATGTTTGCCTGCATGTGGCCGTTGTGCTCGATGAACAGACACGCATAGTGCCCGGTTTGATCGCGATGGTGAATCACGGCCGGCTGAAACAATGCGAGCCGGTGACGCACGGCTTCCAGGGGCCGCCGAATTTCGTGCTTGATGTCTTCGACTCGGATGAAATGACGGAGTACGAATCGCGCAGGACCATTTTCGAGCGCTTCGGCGTCGTCGAATATGTCGCGGTGGAAAATGCAGAACATCCCATCCTCCACTGGAATCGCCACGACGGAACTCGTTTCGAGACCGCGCACCCGGATGCACAAGGTGTGATCAAAAGCAAGGCGTTGCCCGGTCTCTGGATTCCCGTCAAAGCCCTAACCGCGCGAGACTGGTGGTTGATCTTAGCCACGATCGAACGCGGAGTCACAAGACGAGGCCACCACGAACATCAAGAAACCATCTGGCATAAAGATGGCCGTTCGACCGACGACGACGTCATCCCCTTTGAGGCGGGATAGGGCCGGCCATTGTGCTGCGATCGTCTCGCCCCGGTTGGCGATATTCATCGGGATCTCATTCCGGTGAATCGTCAACGGGTTCGAAGATCACTGTCCAAGTCCCCTCGTGCGGTTCGAATCGAAATGGAAACGTCGACCGATTCAACCCGAGCAGCTCGACGTGCGAAATCAATACCTTCGCCAGCCCGATCGCCGTCGCGTGGCTCGTGCAGGTCCAGCGATAGCCGGTGGGGATCGAGCCCCAGGTCAGGATGCCCTGGTTCGAGTTCTGTCGAAATATCCCCTCGAGTAGACTGATCTTCTCGGCGACCGTCATTCCTAAACCTTCCTTGTGTAACTCTGGTCCGTATGATGTTCCGGGGGAGAATCCTACATCGAACGGTTGCGCTACGGAATTGACCGCACGAACAGATCAAGGTTCCACGACTCCATGGTTGATGCCGTTCTTTCCTCCCATGGAAACAATCTTTCCTTGGGCGAAGTCTTGTCGGCTTCTCGCCGCTGCCCAGTCTCCGCGTCTTGCCCCCCTCTTCTCTTCTGGCACCGGAGATCCATTTTCACTTAGATGGAATCGACCGCTCATCGGGCAGGTTGGCAGTTGAGCAGACAGGTTAAATCGTCCACCGCAGGCGAATCTCTTAACTTTGCTGTCGGCATGACGATTGCGGCGGGAGGGGATTGCTGGTGTCGAGGGAAGCATTGCTGCTCTCATTCACGGCGACTGACCGCCGCCGCGACCTTGGATGAGGAGGTCCACCATGTCCGACTCAAGCGTCACGAAAGTGCAATCGAAGTCGTCTCCACGGGGCGAAATGGGGCAAAAATATCTGGCGTCAGGCGTGAATATGGCAATGCGCCTGTGGGAGGACGAGCCGCCAGCCGCGGCCAAGCTGCTTTCCAGTCGCGATTATGAGACGATCGGTTTCGTCATCAAGGGGCGTGCCGAACTGGAGCTTGAGGGCCAGCGAATTCTGCTGCAGCCGGGCGATTCATGGGTCGTGCCCAAAGGGGCGCTGCACAGCTATAAGGTTTTGGAGACATTCGCGGCCGTCGAGTCCACGTCGCCACCAGCCTTCGTCCACGGTCGTGATCTGCCTCCGCCGCGGACATCGAAGTAAGGTATTGATCCCACGCTGTGCTGAACGAGCGCCACAAACCGTCGGACGCCGGTTCAAGTGGGCTTGCGCGCTCTGATGTGGTTGCGGATAGCGCTCGGTCAGCGACTGCAGCTGCCTCGGGTATATCCGTTTCTATGCGAATCCAGGAGAATCAACGATGAAAACTGCATTTCATGGGCTATTGAGCGTGGCGTTGGTTGTTGTCCTCAGCAGTTCGGCCTGGCTGCTCTTTGCTCAAGCCGATCGGGAAGGAACGCCAGCCAGTTCACACAGGTTAAACGCGGACAAGATCGCCGCCGCCGCGGCCACCAAAGCGACCACGACACCAGATGGCGTGGTACGCATCTCCCTGCCCCGGACCGACGTTCCGGTCACCGTGGATGGGATGCCGTTAATGCCGTTCGCAGGTCTGGCTTCCTGGGCCGCATTCACGCCGGCTCCGCACGGCGCGATGGTCATGGGGGACACGGTTGTGTTTCAGGACGAAGTCTCGGCCGCCATGGATGCCGCTTTCTCCCACGGTCTGGAAGTTTCGGCCCTGCACAATCACTTCTTTTTTGATGAGCCACGAGTGTACTTCATGCACATCGGCGGACATGGCGATCCCGAGAAGTTGGCTGCCGATGTGAAGGCGGTGTGGGATGCGATCAAGCAGGTCCGAAGCAACCACACCGCGTTAGCGACAGGTTTCGGCGGGAAGACTCCTCACGAGGGGAAGATCGACGACGCCGCCATCGAGAAAATCATCGGGCATAAGAGCGAAAGCCAGAAGGGGATTGTCAAGGTCACCATCGGGCGTGAGGCAGTGATGCACGAGGTGAAGTTCAGCGGTTCGATGGGGCTGGCAACTTGGTGTGCGTTTTCAGGCAGTGACGATCTGGCCGCTCTCGACGGTGACTTTGCCATGACCGCGGCCGAAGTTCAACCGGTGCTTCGTGCCCTTCGCAAGAATGGACTGCACATCGTCGCACTGCATAATCACATGGTGGGAGAGCAACCGGCGATCTACTTTACCCACTTCTGGGGGAAGGGTTCCGCGACCGAACTGGCGACTGCGTTCAAGGGTGCGCTTTCCGCCCAACAAGCCGTCTCCGGAATCGCAACTCGACACTGAACCCCCTGTCGAATCAGGAATGGGAACTGCCCAGCATGAGACTCAATAACATGGAGATCGGGTGCTCCTTTATAATGACTGAAGCGCCGAGGGAACGCCAAATCACTGCATGTCTGCGGCTGTGATATCTCTCTTCGCCTGTCGATCGCCATCGGTTTGTTGCCAGTGTGCGATCAGACGTGTTAGCATTCTGTGACTCGCAGCGGTCATCGGCTGGGCCAGAGTGTCCAGTCGCTGGCCGTCCTGTCCACAATCACAGCTACCGTGTCGAGGAAGTCACATGGCGTTTCGCTGGTTGTTAGTGCTATCGATTCTGACGGGGACTGTGGGTTGTGCGACGAAATTCGAAGATTTCACGCCACCCAGCAAAAGCTTTTCGATCAAATTGGCCGGAGAGGTGAAGCCGGTATCGCTCGACGGGGCGGAAGGTGAAGCCTGGGAGTCAAGCATCGGTACGTGGGGTTTCGCGGTGTCCTCCGTCGAACTCGCTCCTGAATTCGCCACCATGAGCCCTGCCGAGAAAGCCGCGGCGATCGACAATGTCCTCGAACAAATCGCCATTGATATCCGAGGCTCGCGAAGCTCCACAACGGATTTCGACCTGAATGGCATCCAGGGCAAGGAAAGCCAATTCATCATTCCCTCACGGGTCAATCCGGAAACCGGGAAACTCGACCCCGCAAGTTCAGCGATCGCCCGCCTCATTCAAGTGAAGACGAGGATCTTCACCCTATTCGTCCACGGAGCGGGTTCGATCAGCCCCTATACGCCAGAGGCCAGAACTTTTTTCGAGTCGTTCAAACTCAACACGCAAGCTGAGGCACCAACACCACCCAAGTAGCGCTGACGATTCGCGTGACGAATTGCCGGCGAGACTGGCAATAGGCTCGACATGAACTCGTCTCCGGCCACCTTCGGCAGAGCGCCAAGGCGACTATTATTGGTGTCTCTAAGAAAAAAGCCCCACCTCTCGGCGGGGCATGGTCGTCACAAGATTCGTTCTTCAAGAGGTAAATCTTGGGCGACATCTCCTGCAATGAGCTGCTTCGCCTCGACTTCCACTTCATGAATTGCAGAGCTGGTCCCTGCGTCGACTTCCACAGTGTCTGCCGCAGGTTGCGGTTCGTTGAGGACTCCTAGTTCGCGTTCTTCAGGGGTTCGGTTATCAACCATGATCTCTCCTTCGGATTCGGAGGCCCGTGCTTCCATTATACCGCAGGAGATAACAAAAGGGGCCCCGCACCCGCTCAGGGCCCCCTATTCAACCGAAGTCGATCGCGCTCTTACTTTTGCGAGGCGGTCTGATTCAGCAGGACATTATAAGACGTAAGGGACTCTTGATCCCGCAGATACATCCGCCCGCCCGTGACAATAACGTGAGCCCAGGCAGGTCGCCCGTGGCCGGTCACCTGGAAGCGGCCGTGTTCCTTATAAGCTTCGGGAGTCGCTTCCGCCAACGCAACTTCGTGGCCTTCGCCGAAGATGTAAAGCATCCCATCGGCAACACAGATGGAACCCTTGCCGGCACTGCGGGCCTGCCAGACAATCTTGCCCGTCTTGAACTCCATGCACGTCAGTGGGCCGCCGCCTGCCGAATACATGTAGTCGCCGACCTTCACAATGCCGCCGTGATGGCAGGCCATTTTCTTCTCGAAGTAAACTTCCTCTGCGTTCTGGGTACTCCCCGCCACCAGAATCTTGGCCAGACCACCGCCGACTCCGTAAGAGCTCGACGCGAAGACCATGTTGTCGTCAACGATCGGCGAACAACAGTTGTCCGTTCCATTTGCCGGAGCCGCGTAGCGCCAGCGCGGCTTTCCGTCCGCGACCGCTACACCGAACACGCTTTGATTGCCGAACTGCACGATCTGCTTTTCACCGTTAATCACCGCCAGGACGGGTGAGGAATAGTGGGCATTTTCCGTGACTTCCTTGCTCTGCCAGATCAACTTGCCGTCTTGCTTGTTGAGGGCGAGCAGCGTACCCCCCTTGCCTCCCGGCGTGACAATCAGCATGTCTTCCACGACCAGCGGTGATTCGCAGTAACCCCAACCCGGCTGGCCGCCACCGAAGTCGGTTCGCAAATTGACATACCAGATCGTCTTGCCAGTCGCGGCTTCCAGGCAGGCGAGATCACCGTTGCCGCCTTCCACGAACACACGGTCGCCATCCACAGTCGGCGTTCCCCGCGGGCCGTCGCCCATCCCATTGCGATAACCGCCCACCGCCCCCCGCAACTCACTCACATCGAGCACCCCGTCGCCGACGACCTTGTTGGCCAGATAATATTTCTTGAGCTCCTCCGCCGTGAGTGCTCCATCGCGACCCGGTTCATGCTTTGCCAGCGAGGCCTCCATCTCGGCCACCGTCAACAGATCGTCACCTTTATTCGTCGCCGGATCACGTTCATCGATCCGCCCAAAGTGGCGATCCAGCGCCGTCCCACGCGATTCCTGCCGCGAGATCTTCCCGTCGGCATCCTTGTCGAGATCCTTCAGATAGGTCTCCGTCCGCTGCTTGGCGAGCATCGCGGCATCCGCCTTCTCATCTGTCGTGTCGATCCGATCGAACGTATCGCGGAGCAGGTTGCCCGCTTCGGCGAAGCTCAGCTTGCCGTCGGTGTCCTTGTCAAATTCTTTGAAGAACGCCGCCGTCCGACGTTCAGCCACCGCTTCCGGAGTCTCGGTGCTGGGCTTGTCGTACTTGTTCCACTCCCAGCCAAAACGGCTCAGAGCTTCCGCTTCGCTCACGACGCCATCACTATTGCGATCGAGGGCTTTGAAGTCACTCGCCACCTTCGCGTCCAGCAACGACAGCAGCGGCCCCGGCTGAACGGACCACAAAGTTTTGCCGTCCTTCACATCCAGCGCGACGATGTGTTCCACGCCATTCACGTCCCCCTGGGTGATGATGCGGCCATCCTTCACAGCGATCGACGAATACCCGACCCCGACCGAATTGACTTGCCAGACGACCGCCGGCCCCTCTTTCGGCCATTCCTTCAGCAGCCCTGTGTCGAGGCTAATGCCGTCGCGATTGGGTCCCCGCCACTGCGGCCAGTCCCCCGCCTTCGACGGCACCTGAGCCCAGCCAACGGACGCCAGCGAAGACAGCGCGCACCCAGCAACAACAGCCAACACAGAGATTTTCATAGGCGGGATTCCTAGGGGATGGACAGCCCGAAGTCCGTCATTAAGGCGCTTGATGCACTCCGGGTTAGGCATGAATCGCGCCATTGTAGTTTTCGGCAGGCAGAATTGCAGCATCACATGCAGAAATCAACATTTGTCGGGATCAAACAGCCGCACGATGGCCGACCCGGCCGTCGTCTATTTGGGTGACGAGCGATCCTGAGTTACAATCTGACCGGTGATTTCGGCATTCAATTGGGGGGACGGTCCACAATGAGAATGAGCAATGCAATGCCTTCGACGATCGAGACGACGCGCCGCACATTCTTGCGTTCCATCACTGGCAGCCTGGTGTTGGCTCCGCTCGCCCTGCAGGCCTACGGTCGCGAGCGTCGAGCGTCATTTCTCGTGGTGAGCGACACGCACCTCGGCCGAAACGACGATTCAGCGGCGGCTGAGCAGTGGAAACGGACTGCTGCGGAAATGGCGAAGGCCGCGGGTAAGCTGATCCTGCATCTGGGGGACATCGTTGATGGTGGTCGCGAGCCGCAGTACGCGATCTATAAACAAATTCGCGACACGATCAACAAGCCGGTGCATGAGATCCCCGGTAATCACGATCCGCGGGAACTGTTTGAAAAGCACATCCGTAAGCCGATTGACACGGCGGTCGATCACGACTGGCTGCGAATTCTGCTGGTGGGCAACGCCCGCGTCGATTCGCATGACGGGTTTCTCTCTGCAGAACAACTGAAGTGGATCGACGAGCAGTGCGCCGAGACCACAGCCCAGGGACGATACATCCTCATTTGCATGCACGTCCCGGCCCATGCGAACGCTCACCCCGATCGAGGGTGGTACGTCAAGCCGGCGGAGGGCCAGAACACGTTGTATGAAATCGTCACGCGCCACCAGCGGCACATTCTCGCGCTGTTTCATGGCCATTTTCATAACGGCATCCGCGGCTGGGATGATCATGCCCCCGTCCACGAAATCCTGTTCCCCTCGGCGTTGTACAACCAGGATCGACAACTCGAGAAGCAGCAGGCTCCCGGTTACAACCTGCCAGAATTCCGCCCCGGCTTCACGCAGGTCACCATTGAGGAAGGCCGGATGTCCCTGCGTTATCAAGTGACCGGTGGGTCGGATGTGGTGGAGAAGAGCCTGGATCAGAAACAACTGCAGTGAGTACCCGCCGAGAATGATCTCAGCGTGAGGCCGGAGAGGACCAGGTATGTATGAGGATCGTGAACTCATCGAAGAAACGGAGTGGTCTCGCACGTACGCGGTTTTAGCCGGAACACGTCGGTTGTATGTGTCCAAGTTCGCCGACAAGACCGCTTCGATCTCACTCGATTCACTCATCACAAGATGGGGGAGTTGGACCCTATCCGAAAAGCGCGACTTCTGCTATGCGTATCGTTTGGGCGGCAGCGAATGCTCGGAAGCAATAGTCCGCTATTTGGCAACTGACCCGTCGCGACACATTCGCGACTTAATCGCGATCTGTGTCGCCCGGCGCTTGCCAGCTGAAGAATCCATCGCGCTGCTTGAAGAGTGGACCGACGGAGATTCGTTGTCGGAACCCGGTGATTACGCGCTGTCGATCTCGGCCATCAACCATCCGAAAGCCCATTCGATTCTTGAGCGACACTACCAACTCTTGCTAAACCATCTCACCCGGTTAGCGGGCGATCCGGTAACGTCCGCGATGGCATTTCGCCTGGCGCATTGCGTGTATGGTCTCGTGAGACTGGGGACTCCGACAGCAGAGTTGCGGCCTGCCTATGAGTTATTGACCGGACATTCGCCCAAGCTCGTTCGCGCGTGGACAAGAAACGCGTTGTCGAAGGTCTTCGAAAGGATCGCACAATGAGGAACGTCATGTAATGTCTTTCGCTGCGGCTCCTGGTCACATCTGTGGCGGATGCGGTTCCGATCTCGTTGTTTTCGGATACCAGCACCTTCGTCAGCCAGGTAGGTCAGGCAATGGCACTGCGGAACTCACATTAAACAAATCTGACTCTTCAATTCAGGCGAATGCCTGAGAGGAAGCAACATGGTCAACCCCATTCTGGTCACCGGTGCAGCGGGACGGGTCGGTGGGATCGGGCACAAGCTCACCGAACTCCTGTTAGCGCAGGGCAAGGCGGTGCGTGCGATGGTGCGAACTGACGACGAACGCGCACGGGAGTTGCGCGAGAAGGGTGCGGAGGTCGTGGTGGGCGATCTCCTTGATCTCGATTCGATGCACCGGGTCATTGCCGGGTGTGAAACCATGTACTTTGGCATGTCGGTTTCGGATACCTATCTGGCCGCGACGGTCAATGTTGCGGCAGTTGCGAAGCAGCACGACGTGCAGGCGTTTATTAACATGTCACAGATGACGCTCGCACAGATGAGCATCACAGAAACGACGGCCAGCCCGCAGCACAAGCTGCACTGGCTCGCAGAGCAGGCACTGAATTGGTCCGGTCTGCCGGTCGTACATGTGCGGCCCACTGTGTTGCTCGAAGGCTTCTTCCGCGTTGTCACCGCGCAGTCCGTCAGGGAATCCAATCAGATCAGGCTCCCGTTTGGCGAGGGCAAGACGTCTCCGGTCGCGGTGGAAGATGTGGCACGCGTGGTCGCCACGGTGCTCGGCAATCCGCAGCCGCATATCGGCAAGACTTATTACCTGACCGGTCCGCAGTCTGAGAACATGTATTTCTATGCCCAGGAGTATTCGCAGGCACTCGGCCGCCCGATCACTTACCAGGACATTCCGGTCGAGGCGTGGCGAGCCGGGCTGCTCGAGCATGGCTTGCCGATTCACCTGGTGAACCACCTCGTGACAATGGCCGATCTGCACCGCGCCGGCCGCTATGACCGACTGTCGGACGACATACACGCGCTAACGGGGCAAGGACCGCTGAGCATGCAGGACTTTATCAAGCAGAACGCGGCGACGTTCACCGCCTCGGCAAAAGAGGGTTGAGTTATTGACTGGTGGCGGAGAATCTTGAGGCCGGGGCGCCCCGCGTTGGCGAGCTCCTACATTATTTATTCGCCCCAACATCGCGCAAGTCTATTTAGGCGGTTCTCACGCCGACGGTTTGCTTTCGAGGTGGAAATCAAACACGTTCTCACCAGGCTGGACATCGGCTTCGAGTTCCGACTTCGTGTTGTAGTGGGCCGGGATTTCGACTTTCCCCGGCTTCGACCGCTTGGGGGGGGCCGCACTCTCCGTGTCGGCGGCATCTGCGGACTCGTCTTCGCCTTCCTCGTTGGGTGCGATCTGTACGCGGTTATGTCCAACTTTGCATCCCGGCGTTTTGCCGATGTACGTCAATTCGTAGTGGCCTTCTTTATCGGTCTTGCCGCGCGCCGGACGGCCATCGTCAGGCTGAAAGACTACCACAATGCCGCTCACGGGTTTGTCATCCAGCGTGATGGTGCCGATCACCAGGCCCAGTTCCGGCCGATCGCTACCGCTGCACCCGCACAGATTGAGTGCCAGCATGGAGAGAGTGACCGCCAGCAGCCCGCTTTGGATCGTCTTCAAAATCACAACTCACTTTGCATATTGAGTTACAAAGGCGGGAGCGCCAATTCGCAGCCGCCTTCAATCAGAGAGGAAGGCCACGGTTGCCAAGACACAACCGTGGCACCTGGCCGCACTGGATTCCGTCAGAGGGAATTCCGGTGCATGGTCAACTCTTCATCTTCGGGTTGTGTGCCACTGGCTCTGCCAGTGCAACTTGTCCGCCGACTTGCAGTCACCACTAGCAGAGCCAGTGCCACCCGAAAACAGAGCCTTAAACGAATCCTAGAACTCGCCGACAGCTTCGCCGCCCGCGCGAGTGCTCACGGCCTGGTAAGTCGGCATGTTCATGTTCTCGGACAAGAACCTGACTGAACCGTCGCCGAAGACGAAATGGGCTCCGCCCACATGAAAACTGCCCGCCGCTTCCTCGGCGCCGCCATTAATCGGGTCATTGCCTTCCGCAGCGATGAGGTATTCCGACATTTCGGTGGGGGGATTTCCATCAGCACCGCCGGAGAAGATGACCCGGCGGTCGCAACCGGCGTCGAAGATGCCGATGGCGTCGCCGCCGCTGTCAGGGACTTCGCTGACAAAGATCGTGTTGGACAGGCCGTCCGTCACGTCACGGAATCGCACGCCACTGCCGGGATAAATCACCCCATTGCCATTCATGCAACCCCAAGGCTTGGTAATGATGTCGTTGATGGTAACGACAGACCCGCTGAGGCAGTCGTCGGAACCATCGCCGATCCGCGTCCCCATGTTCCCGTTGTAGTTGCACGTCTGATAGCCATTTTTCTGTGTACCCTTACGGACATCCGGCTGCGAAGGACACCAGAAGATCGACAGGGTCAGCGGTTTGACGATTTGTGTCGTGCCTGTATCCTGATCACCACTTTCGTTGCCCATTCCTTGCGTCCCCTGGATGGCGTTGTAGAGACTTGACAAATCCAGCTGCGGCAGGATGCTGGCACCCCACGTCCAGCCGTGACCACCCGCGGTCGTGTGAGCGGCATTCAGCAGCACAATGCTGCCGGGAGGGATCATATTGTGCACGTCGTTATAGTTGTGCAGCGCCAGTCCAATCTGCTTCAAATTATTTTTGCACTGTGAACGCCGCGCGGCCTCACGCGCCTGCTGCACGGCCGGTAGCAAGAGGGAAATCAGAACGCCGATGATCGCAATGACGACCAACAGTTCAATCAGGGTAAAGCCTCGTCGACGAACTAGCATAGAACCAAGCCTCGCGTGAAAGTGGATATTATTTAAAACCTTTGGCATTCTAGATGGTCAATATGAATGAAATATGAATTGGAAATGAAGCTTCGAGAAAACGCCGCAGATCTGCGGGCAGGAGATTAACCTCCAGACGGAGGTGTTCCTCTGTCGTTCCCAGAAGATAGGAAAGGGGGGGCAGGTCGTTATTCGATCGAGTGATTGGTAATCACGCCGGAGCTTCGAATTCCGTCCCGGCAGGGAAGTCAGATCATAGCCGTACGCGTGAGCCCACGGTCGCGTTGTATTCGAGGTGCCCAACCCTGAATGTGCGACACTCTTCACACCTTTACAGAGTGCCCCCAGGATTGGATATTGACCAACCAGGAGATGCGCCGTCTTCCGGATCATCCCGCGTCTCGGCCCTGAAAATCTCTTTCGACAAAGGTGATGTGAACCGGTTCTGAAGTTCAATTGCCTCTTCGCAGGGGGCCGACCGTGATGTATGATCGTTGCCTTGGTGAATGGCGTGGTACTGAAGTGAACGCAGATTACAGGCGATCTCATGCGATTGGCAGTTTTATTAGGTTCACTGATCATAGCGATCGGTGGCGAGTCTGGCTTTGTCACTGCTGCGGAACCGGAGCCGGAACCGGTCCAGAAATTCATGCAGCAGCACTGCCTGCGATGTCACGGACCGGAACAGCAGAAGGGGGATTTTCGCCTCGATACCCTGCCCCGAGACTTCGCTGTCAACTCCGTGGCCGAGCGCTGGGGCGAAGTGCGATTTCGCATCAACTCGGGCGAAATGCCGCCTAAAAATGAACCGCAGCCCAAGGCCGACGAACTGAGTATCGCGAGCGACTGGATTTCAGAACGGATCAAGGAGGGCGAAGCGGCGCGCATGGCCAGTCGCGGACCAGTCGCAATGTATCGACTCAGCCGCGACGAATACGCCAATACGGTCTACGACCTGCTCGGCGTGCACTACGATGTGAATCTTCCCGGTGCCTTCAACGAAGACCCCCGCTGGCACGGCTTCGAGCGGATCGGATCGCAGTTGTCGCTCTCTCCATCCCATGTCGAGCGGTACATGCGCGCCGCGGAGACGATTCTGGAACGGGCCTTTCCTGCGACTCCGCCACAGGTTCTCAAGGGGCGGGCCGATGCCATCGAAATGCGGCATCGCGATCATCGCAAGAAGCTCGAGGATTTGAAGATCGCCGATAAGGTCCGCGCCGTCGTCTGGCCGGACGGCAGCCTGCCGGCGTTTCGACCGTACTGGTTCGGACCGGCGAAAGAATCGGGGCTGTATCGGGCACGCGTGCAACTGAGCGGACTGCCCGGATTGGACGGCCGGGCCCCGCATTTATCCGTGTGGCACACCGGCCTGAAGCGGACTATTTATGACGAAGATATTCTCGCGCCGGAAGATAAACCAGTGGTCATCGAGTTCGAAATGTTCCTCGACATGCCGGCAGAACTCGATTTCCGGAATGAAGTTCCTCTGGTGTTCGCGCGAGAGGGCAACCATACGTTGAACATTCTCAATATGGCTGGCAGCATTTTCACTTCGTCGAAGGATAGCAGCCGGATCAATCCGACCGGTTACAAGCTGACGACCGACACGGGCGATGCCATCTACCCGCTGTTGATCGTGGACTGGGTGGAGTGGGAAGGGCCGATCCTGACTGAAGCCGATGTCAAAAAGCGAGAGGGTTTGGTACCGGCAGGTGAAGGCGATCTGGCAGCCGCGCGCGACTGCCTGGCGCGATTCGCGTCGCGCGCCTGGAAGCGTCCCGCGACTGCCGCCGAGGTCGAACGCTATGTGCAGATTGTCCGCCAGGAAATGGAGGCCGGGGAAAAGTTCTCCGGTGCTTATCGAGCCGCGATGATCGCCATTCTGACCTCCAAGAACTTCTACTTTCTGACAGAAGGTTCCGCGGCGGAGTCTAAGACCACGGTCAACGATGTGGAACTGGCATCACGCCTCTCCTATTTCCTGTGGGGTTCGCTCCCTGATGAGGCCTTGCTGCAGGCGGCGCAGACTGGCACGCTGCATCAGCCCGAGGTGTTGCGTCAACAGTTTCACCGGATGCTGGCCGATCACAAGATCCATCGATTCATCGACGCGTTTCCGCGGCAATGGCTGCAACTGCATAAAGTCGGCATGTTCCCGCCCGATTTACGTCTGTATCCCGACTACGATCTGTGGCTCGAAAAAAGCATGGTGTTGGAAACCACCGGTTACTTCGCTGAGGTCCTGCGACAGAACCTGTCGTTGCGCGAATTTCTGAGTTCAGACTGGACGATGGCCAATCCGCGACTTGCCCTACATTACGGACTCCCGCCTCTCAAAGAGTCCGGCCTGCAGCGTGTGACCTTGCGACCGGAGGACCACCGCGGCGGTCTACTGACTCAGGCGTCCGTTCTCATGCTGACGTCCGACGGCACGCGTCACCGACCAGTCCATCGCGGGGTTTGGGTATCTGAAGCCCTCTATGGAAAGACGCCGCCACCGCCACCGCCGAATGTCGAGCCGCTGGCGCCGACTCCGGTCGACAAGCCGAAGGCGACCGTCCGCGATCAGCTGGAGGGACATGCCACGCACGCGACTTGTGCCGCCTGCCATCGCAAGATCGACCCGTTGGGGTTTGCGTTCGAGAACTTCGATGCGATTGGCCGGTGGCGTACTGAAGAGATCGTGGAAAAAGGACAGGGGGCTAATCCTCCGGTGAATGCAACCGGGACCTTGCCCGATGGCCGGACCTTCCGGGGAGCGGATGACTTCAAAGCATTGCTCACTGCGGACCTCGATCGGTTCGCCGAGGCTTTCGTCGAGCAATTGGCGACATTCGCCTTGCGGCGGGTCATGACGGTCGATGATGCCACACAGATCCGCTCAATCGCCCAGGCCAGCCACAAGAACGGTTACTTGTTGCGAGACGTGCTCGAAAACTTTGTGATGTCGGAGTTGTTTCAGAAACGATGATTGAGAAGGGAGGGCGAGGCTAGGGGTAAGAAAAGTTTCGATTG
>JAQGHS010000540.1 GCA_028291605.1 Planctomycetaceae bacterium
TCAATGTGGCTTCATCAGTGGCGACCCGCATGCCCTGACCGCCGCCACCTGCTGTGGCCTTGATGAGCACGGGATAGCCAATCTGGGCGGCGACACGAACCGCTTCACCCTCGTCGGTGAGCAGGCCGTCGCTGCCGGGGACCGTGGGGACCTTGGCTTCGCGAGCGATCAGCTTCGCGCTGACCTTGTCGCCCAGCTTCGCCATGGCCTCGTGCGAGGGGCCGATGAACTCGATCTTGCAGGTGCGGCAGACTTCGGCGAAATGCGCGTTTTCCGACAGAAAACCGTAGCCGGGGTGGATGGCCTGCACGTTCCCGACTTCGGCTGCGCTGATGATCCGATTGATCATCAGGTAGCTGTCGACGGCGGCCGGCGGGCCGATGCAGATGGCTTCGGTGGCCAATGACAGGTAGTGCGCTCCCCGGTCGGCCTGACTGAAAACGGCAACCGTCTCAATCCCCATATCACGGCAGGCACGAATCACCCGCAGCGCGATTTCGCCACGGTTAGCAACCAGGATGCGTTGAAACATTTTCGAGTTTTTTCGAGGGTTCTCGAGTATTTGCAGGGAGCGCGACTAGGTCTTCACGATGGTGACATCTTGACTAGGGCTTCACGCGGAACAAGGGCTGACCAAATTCGACGGCATCCGCATTGTTGACCAGGATCTCGGTCACGGTCCCCGACACATCGGCGGTAATTTGATTGTAGACCTTCATGGCCTCGATCAGACAGACGACCGTATCCGGCTTGACCGTCGAACCGATCTTCAGGAACGGTGGATCATCGGGTGAAGGTGACGCGTAGAACGTGCCCACCGTCGGACTCTTGATCACAATCGAACCGTCATTCACCGGGGCGGCAGGTGTCGCCGGCGCACTAGCACCCGCCGGGGCGATCGCTGGCGCCGGAGCCGGGGCGTGCATTTGCGGCTGCGGCATGTACCCTTGCGGAGCAGCCATCACCGAGACATTCTGCGGACCACGTCGCAGACGGCAGCGTTGTTCCCCGTTTTGCAGGTCGACCTCGCTGAGATCATGCTTTTCCATCAGGGCGATAAGTTCGCGCAGCCGTTCCAGGTCTAACGGCACGCCCGCTGTTTTGCCTTCGGCCATAAGCGTCTGTCTTTCCGCTGGTTAGTACTGACTGACTCGGGGTGTCAGTGAGCTGTTATATTTATAGGGAGTCCGCAACAGTTGTGGGACCCATGTTTGATGTTGTAGCAGAACTCGCCAGAGTTCTGGCCATCTCCGCGACGAACTCTCGAAGTCTGGTGACTTCCACACTGATCATTTCGACCGGCTTCAATTCACGATCATCTGATCCAATTCTTTCGGCACTGAAGTCAGGACTTCGCAACCATCTTTGGTGACAAGGATGTCATCTTCGATCCGGACACCCAGCACATTCGGGAGATAAATTCCCGGCTCGACGGTGACGACCATTCCCGGCTTCAACACGGTTTCGGAAATCGCAGCCAGCCGAGGCCCTTCGTGGATGTTTAATCCAATCCCATGGCCCAGGGAATGACCGAAAAATTTGCCGAATCCGGCCTGCTCAATGTGCTGACGAGCGACAGCGTCCACCTCGCAACCTTTGACGCCAGGTCGGATAGCGGCTATCCCCAGACGCTGGGCCGTCAACACAACTCCATATACCTTCTCAAGTTTCGCGGAAACTTTACCGGTGACCAAAATTCGCGTCAAGTCACTCTTATACCCGCCAGGACTGTTGGCACCCCAATCAATCAGCACCGAGTCTGCCTCGGAAATCCGCATCGACGACGGCCGGCCGTGCGGCAGGGCTCCGCGAGGTCCTACACCCACAATCGGCGGAAAACTCACCCCGGGTGAGCCAAACTTCCGCATCGCGTGTTCAAGATCATGCGCCACTTCCAGTTCCGTCAAATCGGGACGCAGCGTGGCACGCAGGGTGGCGAACCCTTTCTCAGCCAGACGGACGGCGGTTCGGATCTCCGCAATTTCATCTGCGTCCTTGATCATCCGCAGATCTTCGACCAAACCCGGGCAAGACACAAAGTCAGTTGCGGGGGATTCCTTCTGCCACGATTCGAACATTTCGACCGTGACCACGCCCGATTCGAATCCCACCTGCGCCAGTTTGGCCTTCTTGATCACCTTCGCCGTGGCTTCGTGCATTTTCTGGGTATGTGGTCGAATCACGACCTCCAGCCCGGTGCATTCCTCTGTGATCTGGGTGGTGTAGCGGCTGTCGCTGATCAGGATCGCATGTTCTTGTGTTAAAAGCAGATACGTCGAATCGCCGGTGAACCCAGTCAAGTAGCGAACATTGGTTTCGTTCGTAATCAGCAGCGACGCCAAGCTCTGTTTGCGCACTTCCGCCAGGAGTTTCTGACGTCGAGACGGATAGCGATCACTGGCCATGTGAGGACCTTTCCTCAACTCGGAGGGGGACATCAAGTTTGGTAGAAGCAAAGTCTTTTGTAATGAGGGAGGCATCATAGCGAAGATGTGCCGTTGCGGAAGAGAAAGCCAAGTAGCCCGTGGGCCGGGTCTCCAGGCCCGTCCGTCCAGCTTCTCCTCAAAACTTCGTGTCCTTCGTGACCTTCTGTTAAAAAGAATTGGAACAGAAGGTCACGAAGGACACGAAGAATTCAAAGGTGATCAATCAAGTGAGTGTGTCATCGAGAGTAATTGTGTTGGGTAGTCATCCAAGATCCGCGTCACGGTAATCGAACGCTGTCT
>JAQGHS010000582.1 GCA_028291605.1 Planctomycetaceae bacterium
GCCTGCTGACATTGGACGAACGGGTCGAAGAGTACCTCCCCGATTTCGGTAAACATTCCAAACACGGCATCACGATCCGCAACCTCCTGACCCACACGTCAGGCCTGCCCGACATGCTGCCGCAGAACCGTGAACTGCGAGTCGCCAACGAACCCCTCTCCGCATTCATCACGGCCATCTATGGCATCACACCCGACTTCGCCCCCGGCCGCGGCGTCCAATACCAAAGCACCGGCTTCGCGATCCTTGGTGAGATCATTCACCGCATCTCCGGGAAGACCGCTCCCCAGTTCCTGCACGACGAATTCTTCGCCCCCCTCGGTATGCACGACACGGCTCTGGGAGCCCCCGACAACTGGTACGAGGGCCCCAAACCCCGCATCGATCGCATCGCCGGCCTCAGCCTCACCCCGGAGCAGCTCACCGATAAAACCTGGAACTGGCACAGTCGCTACTGGCGTCAACTAGGAGCCCCGTGGGGCGGCCTGTTAACCACCCCCGCCGACATGTCCAAGTACGCCCAGATGTGGCTCAAGAAAGGCGAACTCGACGGCCGCCGCTACCTCAGCGTAGCGACAGTCGAAGCCGCCACGCGCAATCAACTGGAACAAATGAAAGAGGTCCCCGCCGACGACCGCCGCTGCCGCCCCTGGGGCCTCGGCTGGCGTCTCAACTGGGGAGCCCACAGCGCCAACTTCGGCGACTTTTTAAGCCCCACAGCCTACGGCCACTGGGGAGCCACCGGCACCGCCTTGTGGATCGACCCTGCCCGCGAAGTCTGTTGCACCTTCTTAACTACGCTGCCGCAAGAACCCCACGGAAAATACTTGTCGCGGTTGTCAAACGCAGTGTGCGGGGCGCTACTGTAGCCTGACTCTCCAGAGTCGGGCGCGTCCTCTTCAACTCAGTCGATTCATTTTCAGCTCGCGTGCAGCGAAAGAGCTAACAGATCGATCCTAGTTGGAGTACAATCCATTGGGAGACCTGCTGGGCTTCCTGGGCTTCGAACTTAGTGGCGAAATCCTTAGTACGCAACTACTGTAGATCGTCAATAGATTCAGTTGGCACTTGCAGCATTGTCAAGATTTGTGTCGCGATAATGACATCCTTATACGAACAGATAAATGAAGTTCGGGTCATTTCGGCACGGGTAAATCAGCGAACTTCGGCTTCCTTTTTTCTCCATCAAATATCACTGACTCGCGAAGCCACCTAATGCCATACTCACCACCATGAGCATAACTGCCACTGTAGATGCCAATCAGTTTCCCGTCCGTGAACAGCACGAGAATGTTGGCGTAGCGGTAATACTCATTCACGTTCGACAGATCGATGTCGCTACCAAATAACTGCCAGTCTCCACCGTCGTATTCACCTAACTGAAGAGGTTTTGCTTTTAAGACGTGCTGAACCTCCTTGCTCGACATTCCTAATTCAAGTTTTGACGCATTGAAGCGATTGCGTAATTCGGTGTTTTCGCGATCCGACTTGTGTTCGGCCTTCGATGGTCCGAGCCAAGTCAGCGCGGCGAAAACAACAGTTAATCCCAAGTTTCCTTGCCCACGATGATTCTGCAAGCCTTGCTCTTGCTTTAAGCTCTCAACCTTTAGCTTCAAACCCACGACGTCGAACGGCTTCGCGGCCATCGCGTCCTTTAAAGGTCTAAAGTCTCCGAATTTTATCGACTCATCAGCAAAGGCAAACTCGATTGGATCCACCCATTTCACAAACTTATCGTCGAAAAATACAGCCCACAACAGCCTGCCGGCGGCAAACGGTCCACCGTACACTCCGAAAGCGATCAAGACGCACTTGTGACCATCAACAGTTCCGCCGACTTCAAGATTCCCGATCCAATCGATGTCTTTCAAGATGTCAAGCCGTGCCCTGCCAGGAACAAAGTATACCATTTGCTTGTCAGGTAAGACAAAAGCACGCGGCTTGACTGCGGCCGTCTTTTCGAATTGTACTTTGTGGTTGGAAATTGTTTCCTTCAGACCGGTTAGCTGTCGCTGTGGTGGCTGAGAGCGCAACTCCGGTAGTGTGTACAGTGCCACACCTGTTATCAATATG
The DNA here is from genome assembly GCA_028291605.1 of Planctomycetaceae bacterium. Classification (GTDB taxonomy): domain Bacteria; phylum Planctomycetota; class Planctomycetia; order Planctomycetales; family Planctomycetaceae; genus JAKFVC01. The sequence continues at coordinate 2,074 of JAQGHS010000582.1, forward strand.
TAGCCTAAAATCCGACTACTTGACCGGCATTGTTGCATGTTTCATTCCTTTACCCATTCGGGTCATCCCCGTCGCAAGATCGATTACGAGCGTTTTGAAAGTCTGGAAATCCCCTGCTGTGTATCGAGATATCTCTATTCTCACTAGCACAATGGTATCTTCTCCACTGTAGATTGTGGGTCGGGTCAGACGTGCATGCGGCCATACATTCAATGACCTCGTTGTTGCACTTCCCACACGGGCTCAAGTCCGCAGCTTGCGTGCCAATGAACCCACCGGCTCCCGCGCCAAAAATACCCCCAACTCCGCGGGGTGGCACGAGTTCTCTGAGGGAGAAAAAGGGGTAGGACTCGTTGATTCAAAAACACCTGACCCCTTTCCCGGTCAAACGCGGTCACGCATTGGCATTTGCCGCGTCGTTCCGCTGGGGCTGCGGAACGTCAATCACTCAGGCGTCACCCAGAAGAAGATCAAAGGACAGGCATCGGACTACCCCCCCGTAAGATGGGAACTCCTGCCCGTCTCTGAGTTCGAATCCCCAATGCAGGCGGGCAAGAGTGCCCATCTTACAAACCGAAGAATGGGTGAGGCTCCGCCGAACCTGTAGCCCAAGCTCCCGACTTAGAGAGTCAGGCTACAGAGCGCTTTGCGGAAACCTCACCTTTTCACTCACACTCCCGCTTGAAATCACTCCTTCTTCACCACGGTCTCCCCGGCTTCCGCGGCTTTCCATGACGATATCGCTTCTCTCGTCAACCGCTCGGCGAGTTCCTGCAAACCCGCCTCTTCCTCAGGCATCGCTAATGCAAAGCCCGATTTCTCGGCCACTAACAATCCCAACAGTTGCCCCAACAGACCTTGTCCAGCACCACCCGACGAACCATCCTGGCCACCCGACACAAACAACCGTTCGGGAACCAACGGCTGCGTGGCATGAGCCAACTCATTAGCCGCGTGCGCCAACACATACAACCGCGGATCGCCGTAGGCCCGCACCTTTCTCAACAGAGATGAAGCTTCCGCCAGACCCGTCTGCAGGATCCGCTGCGCTTCGCCTCGTCCAGTCAGGATATTCCGCTGACTTTCGGCCTGGGCTAGCACGATCGTCTGATCCGCCTGCTTACGGGCCCGAGCCAGCTCGGCTTCACCCTGGCATTCGGCGATCTGCACCTGCAGCCGATTGCTCTTCAAGTCGGTCTCGGCCTGCATGATGGCCCGGTCATTGGCACGTCGAGCCAACGCCAGTTCCGCATCACCCTTGCTCTCGGAAATCTGCACACCCAGCTTCGCATTGGTCAACTGAGTCTGCATCTCAGCCTGAGCCTTGACCTCATTCAACATTCGCAGGCGTTCGGTGGCTTCTCGCTGACGGTCAAACGTTTCGACCTGTTCGATCGACAGCTGTCGTTGACGCAACTGTTCAAGGAGGACCTCAATCTTGCCGTCCCGTTCCAACTTGTCAGGCTTTCCGATCAACACGTCAACACATTCGATGTCAAACTCACGGAACCGCTGCCGCAGTTCGAGCCGTGCTTCCGCCTGGATCAGATCACGCTGATGCAGCAATTCGAGCATCGTCTTCTTATGAGCGATATCTCGAAAATACGCACTCAACATCGGATCGAGCGTCTGCGTAATCAGCTTCTTCACATCACCGAATCGTTGAATAACACTCGGCGCCCGCTGATAGTCAATATGCACCACCACCGACAACGGCAGCGTCGGCTCATAAGCATCCCGCGTCACGAGATCGATCGACTTCAAGCTCTCATCGTAGCGATGACTCTCGGTGCGACCGGTCACCCAATGCAACACAAAGTTCGTTGTGGGGACCAATACAATCTGCCCGGCATAAGTATTGAAGGCATACTTGCCCGGCCCCAGCGGACGCTCCCAAACACCGCGTTCGCCTTCCGCCACGCGTTCACCATGCCGAAACGCCGTCCCCGACAGATCCGTCCCCGAGCGACCGTAGTAGCTCACCACAACCCCGACATAACCAATCGGCACCACCGTCTTCGGCAGCATCTCGGTCGAAGCAAACCAGCGGTTGATGAAGTAGGTACCGTCCGTCAGCGCCAGGTACTGCCGGCCACGCCGACCGCCTGCCGCCAGGAACTCTTCAGGATCTTGAAAATTATTGTGATAGTTGGGCAACGTCGGTTCTGTTCCCACAGGCGCCGCAATGATCTCACCCGGGGCCAACGAAGGTCCATCCTGCACGGTGACAATGGCGAGCGAATCGACCTGCTGGCCTTCTTCCTCTGCCAGATTGGACTTCGCCACATCCATTTGCCCGCCGACGACGATGGGCCGAAAGCCATTGATTTGCTGCAACTCCCGCTGCCAGTGAGTCACCGCCACGATTTCCTGCGGCTCCTGAATCTGTCGCAATGCGAAGACATTATTATTAGTGATCACGACAAACAGCGCCGGATTAATCGCGTACACACCTTCACGCAGCAACGACCGCTGACGACCACGCTGCCCCTTGGCGTGTCCATCCACGGCAGGGGTGAGGAACTCCCGGGCATTCTGGAAATTGTTGCAGTCGACACAGCGCCCCAAAGTCTGGCTCGGTTCCAGGGGTTCGCCGTCTCGAGAATAGGCATAGCCCATCTCACCCTGCGGGATTACGACCAGTCGCGCTTTATGAACACGGTACTGCCAGCGCCAATATCCAAAGTGAATGCCACCGCGCAGCAGTTCCGCCTGGTAGCCGGCTTCACCATTCAAGGCAATGATGCGCCCCTCACCGACCGATCCGCCGGACGACCACAGCTTTTCGACCACACCCACTCGAGTATGCGGGATGTACCGGATGCTCAACCACGAAGCCACCACAGCGACCCCGCTGCCGACACCCAGCCAGACCCACAGGTTGGCATTCCACAACCACAGCGCGATTTCCATGAGCGACACATCGGCGACCAGGTTGGCCGCGAGCCTTTGCGTAACGGGTGAAGAAAAGAGTTTCATCTCAGCCTCCGGGGCGCACGTCGGCACCCTGATTCGGACGGGCTTTCTCGGGGACTCGGCGGACCAAGCCACGCAGTTCGAAGTCCTGCTCAACCTGAACGAAGCATACCTTCCCCCGGATCATGAAGCGCAGACATTCTTCCCGGATTACCGTGAAAAACATCCTCGCCCAGCGGGGCAGAGGGGGCACATCGAGCGAGCAGCAACGATCCTTGAGAAAATGCCCTTTCAAATAGCACCGGAACAACACATCCCGGCCGGCCTACGAGGTTAGCTGACGGGCTAGGGCTTGAAAGTACCCCGGTTCGACAATCCGAACCTGCGCCCCCGCGGCGATTCCTGAGAATCCACCACCTTGGGTCCCCCGTTCCCGCACCATTCGGCACGGAACTCGGCTACATCAGTGCAGATGTTAGAGCAGCGTCATCAGAACACCTGACTCCACAAGTCCGTCCGCAGCGCAACCCACTTCCGCCAAAAGCGTTAAGATTTCTTGATAAAGACCCGCAATCAAGGAGGACACTTGGTATTCGAGACAGACGGATCAAGGGAATCATCTGGGTCACATCACGCCGCCATCAGACATGCCTGTCCTTTAATTCTTTAATTCGCTGTCTCCCATATTCAAACTGGCGTGCGGGATGCCTGTTAAGATGCCTGTCCTTTAATGCTGTTATGCTGTGTCCTGGCAGGTCTACCAGCAATCCTGTATTTCTAGATTATCCACGTAGGAGCGGGCGCAGGCGATAAAACCTTCGGATACTTCACGATCTTGAGAAAGGAACACAACAAAGGATTCTTGGCGAGTCATTCCCAAAACATAGACCCACCACACACTGAAAGAAATTGTGCTCACGAATTGTGAAATCGTGCCACCTTCGAGAGCGCTCCTGTTGATAGAGACAAACAACTCGCTCAACTGCTTTATGATCGACGTTGCTTCAACATCTTCGATTTCAGGTGGCACCACAATGGACATCCGGGGTGCGCACATTGCATCATCGCACATCAGAATGAAACGCCACTCGTTCTCTGGTTGATAGCGTGCATAGATCTCGGCTTCACTTCGCAATCCATCCTCGAGATCAGTGAGAAGTCGATCTTCATCGACAATACGCTCACGAGACCGTTGCCAACTGGCGGACGTTAACGGTCCATTGGCGTTTACTGCGCTGGCATCGCTATAGACGACCAATTCGTGACCGGACGTCGTGACCCAGTCCCAAATTGCAGAATGCCTCGCCTGAATGCGTTGAAATCCCACCACGCCGTGATTCATTTGGGGGGCCTCCTGATTTACCTGTCCTTTATTCCTCTTTATTCCCCGCCAGTTGGATCTCCAATTCTTTCGAGACTGTAGGTCGCCCGGTGGAATCGTCCAAACTGGCAAGCTCCTGCTCAACCCGCTGCCGAGCTTCTACCAGTCCATCATAGGTATAGGCATGAGGCATACGACCGAACAACGACGAAGCCTGGCCGACCATGCCTTGCTTGGCTTCCAGGTCGCCTGAATCTAGAACGTGGAGCATCAGCTTCAAGCCTGTCCGTGGATCCACGAAATAGACCACCGTTGCACAAGCCACAGACCAACAACCAGTCGCAGCCATCGCGACCGAAGTGACGTGTTCACGAGCCGCAAGGTGTCCCGCTTCCGTGAGCTTTGTCGCCAGGTCCAGGCGATTTTCCTCATCACCCCAACCATCCGTCCAGAGCGCCGTTAGCAAACTTGTCGTGATCGGGGACTTGAAATGACCGAGTACCGCCAAAGCCGCGGTTCGCCGCTCACGTTCGGGATCGTGCAGCCAGGCTTCGAAGACAGGAATAATGGATTGATCGTTGAACCGCGCCAGGATCATCCCCGCATGCACCGCAGTTTCGACGTCACTGTCTCTTAATCGCTGGTGGAGCGCGCTACGAATCTCTGGACGGTCGGCGTTGTAGGTATGATCTACGGATTTCCAGATCTGTTGATCGGCATCATCGAGAAGTTGCAACTGCAACTCCGGTATTCGAGGATCGCGGTGTCGCAGCAGAATCAACAGGGCCTCCATCCGAGCCCCTTGAGACTCGCCGGAATTCGTCGCGATCAGCCAGGCTTGATCCGGTGTCGCGTACTTCAGGCGAACCGACTGATCACGGCATTCCTGGTTCATGCGATGCACGAATTCCGCAAACTCTGGATCAGGTGCTTCGTATTCGACGTTGCTGATGATTCAGACCTCCCGAACCGGTTGCTGGATTTTCACGGAATCTTGGTATTGGATTGCAGAGCCGTTAACATGCCTGTCTCTTACTCACACCTGTTCGTTGTTCGAATCAATGTCATTGTGGCTCACGCTCCTAAAAGTCGCTATCCATCTGCTCCCAAGGATACCATTTCTCTTGCATGAACGAGGACTTCACGATGACGTATAGTTGCCAATTGGCCAGACCGTGACTACTGCTCGCCGTTGCTTTCACCGCCCAGAATGTCTTGTCTGACGATTCCTGCAAACCGACCGCATCAATCCCAAAGCACCCCATCGGCTCGGGAGAATCGAAGTACAGCTTCAAGCGCTGTGTCTTCGATTTATAGAGTGCGTACTTTTGAGGAATCTCGGGGAATTCAATCTTGAAGGCCGGTATCGGCCCCACCGATTTCGATGGCTTCGAGTGCCTTGTTGCTCCCGACCAGATTGGGGTTTCAAGCCCCTTGTGGTCGACGGCGCAGATCCTGGTGACTCTTCCTGAAGCGTACGCTTCCTGAATCACTATCGTTGAGATGGCGATCTCCCGCTCGTATTCCAACTGCAACCATTCCGACCTGCTGTCTCGAGTCGCCGGAGCCCAGAACTTCGTGTTCCCGGCACGGCTTTCATCAGGCGCCCCAGTCGCCTGCTCAGCCGACCACGGGAGACGCGGTGGCAGGAGGGTTTGAAAGTCCTTGACTTCGCGCTCCAACCAACTGTTCTGTGCCGGCAACTTTTTGATGTCGGTCAGTAACTTCAGATGATGGCTTCGCCCGACAATCGTGAGACCAATCAACATCACCAATAAAAGTCGCCAGCCAGAATGACGGTGCGCCTCACGGTGTGCTTCGATAACGAGATCAGACAAGACGGCTCCCCAAAAACTTACTGGTTCCCATCTGCCGCTCCCGGAGGCTCCGCGATCGTTGATCGCCGGCCAAAGCAGCAAAGGACAAGCGACATCCTCTAAAATCGAAATACCCTTGAGTATCGCCATTAAGTAATTGGCGATACGACGTCTCCCGCCGGCACCGCTGGTGGCGTCAGGGACGATCTCGCAGACTTGATTGCGCTGATGACGACCGCGACGACGAATGCCCCCAGACCCACGACGAAATACAGCGCTCCGTCCCAATGAAAACTTCTCTTCAATAAGTCGGCGGAATCCAGCATCAACCGCGCCGCCGCAAACACCATGCAGGCTGCGGCCGCAGAACGACATTCGAAGAGCCGCGTCACCCAGGCATAGGCCGCAGCGATCGATGTGGCGACCACGCAATAAGCCAACAGCGACCCATAGGGCAGATTCACCTCAACGAGGTTGGGCAGGACTGCTGCCAGCAAGCAGTTGACCGCCAGCAGCGCCGAGCCGACTTGCTTCCAATATTTCGCAGCTCGATCTTGAAACAGCAACCCGCTGAGCAGAATGCCCAGGCATGACAGATTCCACCAGACCGCTTCTCGTGCCAGCGGAATCAAGAGACCTGGATCCATATCGCGACCTGCCGCACAGGCCCCCAGCAATCCGGCGACAAAGTACCACGAATCACCACGCCGCCAGCCCTGCAGCAGCACCCATCCCGACGTCAGCAACAAGGGCAGGGCAGGCAGTCCAAACGCGGCTCCTTGATGCGGCCAGATGCGACCACACACCATGATCGTGACAGCCATCCCCAGCATTCCGACCGCGGCCACCTTCACACCGCGACACAGAGCATACGCGTAAAACAGCCAGCAACCATTCAACATGAGCCATGTCGGCGAACCAAACCGCTCGGTGAACTGTGCCCGGAATTCCAGAAATGGCCAACTGCCACCACCGACTGGCACAGCCATCCGCAAGCAAACGATGGGAGCAATCAACCCGGTCAGAATCAGCACCTGTCGTCGTTCAACAACGCCCGCTTCCAATGCCAGAATCCCCAATGCCAGCACCACCGGGATCAGGAAGTAACTGCCAAATATCCCCTGCATCTGCATTGCTTCATCGAAACCCTGCCCCATGACGGGATCAAACGACAACGTCAGCGCCCAGGCTCGCAGGCCGAGACAAATCGTGAGAAACCCAAACAGCGCCCACGGATATAACGGCCATGACCAGGGAGTTCCGTTTTGCGCCAGCGCGCCTCGGCCACGGTGCACTGCCGGCAGCAGGCACAGCAATGCCGCGGCAACGCACGGCGAGAACCAGAAGATCCGCCAGACCATCTCGTGGCCGTCATTCGTTCCCGACACCAGGAACAGCGGGTAGAGAAACATCAGTGCCAGCAGTAGGTGAAACGGGCCGCGATACGTCCACGGCAACCGCATGCGCAGGCCAATCAGTAAGCATTCGCTGATCAGCACAGCCGCCGACCACCCCATGCACAACAACATCGTCCCAGTGCGTACGTCGCGAATCAGAATATCATCCACGAGCAACGTCAATTCAAGGAACAGCAACAGAATCATCAACAGGATGGACCGTGCGTCGTCCCAAACTCGTCCCAGTTTGATCAACAAAAAACCGGTGACAGCCACCAGCAGCAGATAGCCACCGATGATGCTCATCAAGGGCCACGGATTAAATGCCTCCATGGAATCGTGGTGCCACAAACGCGTGCTGTGTAACACCAATGCGAGGCTGATCAGATAGAACGGATTATGAGTCCACAGGAACATCCCCAAAG
>JAQGHS010000651.1 GCA_028291605.1 Planctomycetaceae bacterium
CGGAGCGCCGGTCCCGAGCATGCTGTCGCCTTCAGTCCCGGTCAGCGTCCAGCCCCACGAATGGCTGGCGTCGATGGCCCGTTCGCCGATCATGAAGGTGTTACTGGTACCGTCGGTAATCTTCGCGGTATTGACCTTTAAGGCATACCCGAAGACGCCGTTATATTCTTGACCGGGGTCGTACGTCCCGATGACATAGGTAGGTCCCGCGGGTGAAGTACCGACTGGAACGACGATCCGATGCCGCGAGTTCGGGCCGTAGTTCACATTGGCTCGCGTAACACTGTTCACGTTGCCGCAGACTCCCTGGTAATTGCCATTCATATTCTCCGCGTTGCCAGCGCCACCTTGTCCGTACGGAGTCATCCCCAATGGATCAGAGGGACAAGCGAGAATGGAAATCACCGAGTTCGCATGGGTCTTCAGTCCCGCGGTATTTTGAGCCGCCAACTGATGCTGACTGGTGAAACAGGGAGTCCCCTGGCCTCGACAATAACTGCCGGATGTATCACGGTCGTCGGAAAAGTTATTCCGATTGTACATGGGTGCCTGATCAATAAATGGCAGGATGTAGACTTTCCAGCCCCACAGCGAGTATCCCGTACCGATCGGAAACAGGTTGTGAGCCTCGTGGTAATTGTGGCAGGCAACCCCCAGCTGCTTCAGGTGATTGCGGCACTGTGTCCGCCGAGCCGCCTCGCGAGCCTGCTGCACCGCGGGCAGCAATAATGCGATCAAGACCGCGATAATCGCGATCACCACCAACAGTTCAATCAGCGTAAAGGCCAGTCTGGAACGTGGTCGCATCTTACACTCCTGTGACGAACGAACTCCTGCATCAAGATTCGATTCTCAGCCCTTCATAGTTTCCGCAACTCATCAGAACGAGATTCGAACCAGGATCGGTGTGTTAATAACTCGCGTCGCCACATCCGCCCCAGCGAACGTGGGCATGATCTCACTAATCGATCTTAAAATCTAAGGGCGCATCATGCCCCGCAATGATCTCCGCTTCCTGCACCCAGCCACTCGCGGGCATTGGCTTCTTGAATCGCGTCTCCGGCAGTACCGGCGCGTCCTTCTTGGGAGTTCCAGGAGGGACCTCGGCTCGGAGCGGGAATTGGACGATTTCCACTTGCTGTCGCCCCGCCACCGGGCCATTCTGTTTATCGAAGGCATATTTTCCGTCCTTGACGGAGGTCGACGCCGCCGGCCCGCCACCTGTCGGCTTAAACAGGATTGTCCCGTTGTCGACAGGAATTCCTTCCCGCGTCACAGTGCCGGAAACGGCCTCGCGCTCGGGACCGCTCGTAGTACCGCCGCAGCCAGCAATGGCAACCAAAACCAGTATCACGATGCAGCAGTTGAACCCGTAGCGGACCCCAGTTCGACTGCGAGCTAAGTCGAGGGCGACTTGATGCTTCATGCACGCCTCTCCAACTTCCATCCGACGATTGAGATACTTGCCAGCCCATGCCTGGCGGAACGCCGCAAGATCTTTTCCAGTCAAGTTACCGCTCCAGAAGCAGGAATCTCTGCGTTTTCACTGATAATATTTGCCCAAACCTGTCGAACTGTGTCGGTGATCGCCCAAGTATTGTTACCGACTCTTAATTGTACGGTGAAAAGTGGATTCTGCCGGAACGACGAATTGAGTGTATGATATCCGCGACAAGCCGTGCGTGTACAGATTATCGTCACGCTCGTGAGAGAATCCCACTGGATAATTACTTGTAAACAGAAGCCGCAGTGTCAATATTTTCCAAAACTTTGTCCGTCGCGGGTAAAATCTCGGTCAGAACGGCACGGCGCCCCGACCGAGGCGGCTCATCGACATCGCCTGGCGACTTCACCAATACAAGTTGACCGTCCTCCGAGTAAAGTTTCTGCCAAGGTCGATGAAAAGTTGGGTTGCCGTGGGGACTAGCGAGGCGAGCAGATTTCACTCATCCAAGTCCGGTCGTGTTAAGATGGGTCGTCAGGCTGGTCCGATTTCGTAATAGACGGATGCACGCCTAAAAAGACTCTGTGTCATTATTTCGTCAACAGCAGGAACGGGCTGGCATGTCCTGCAAAACGCAGGAATGGCTGCCGCGGCCATTGCGGTACAAATCCGGAAACGATGCTTCAAAAGAGACTGTTGATTGGCGCGGCAATTCTGCTGTTGCTCGTATTCATTACGCTGGCACTAGGCGTCATGGCAGGCGAACAGCGCACCGAGCAGATGCGGCGTGAGATCGTCAAAGCAGGCGGCAAATCGACCACCGACCGCCAAGTTCTGCCGTGGCTCCAGCCGCTGATCGGCCCGCAAGCCCACTCGCCACTGGACCAAACCGTCATCGTCCAACTGATGCTGAATAACCCCCGCATTGGGGATACGGAGTTGCAACGCCTGCACGGATTAACTGGAGTGCGACTGGTGGACCTGGGCGACTCTCGTGTGACCAATGGCGGGATGCAGCACCTGCAAGCGATGCAACAGTTGGAAGTCCTGTATCTCAACCATACAGAAATCACGCAACTGGACGCGCTGAAACCGTTGCGGGCGCTCAAGTATCTGAAGTTGGACTTCTCGAAAGTTCCCGAGTCGAACCTGGCGTGCCTGGATCAGTTTCCCGAGTTGCGCAGGGTTTCGCTCGCCGGCTTGAAGATCACCGAGGCGGGAACGAAGTTGCTCGCAAAATGTCGCCAACTGGAATCGTTGAATTTAGAGGTTGCGAATCTGGGCGACCATGGGTTAGTGCCGCTGCAGTCGCTGACGAAACTGAAGTTCCTGTCATTGAAGGATGCGACATTCAGCCCCGCAGATCTGCAGGCATTCCAGCAGGCAGCACCCGACTGCAAGATCGGCCAGTGAACCCGGTGCCGTTGGACTTGGGCAGTGCGCTCCACCGAGCTTGATACGCCGGGGATCGTCCGGGGTATGATCTTCGTAGGCGAGCGTCCGGCGTAAGCCAGTTGGTTGTTAGCGACGCGGCAGAATCGCACGTGCACAAACAAAACATTCGACAGGCGAGCCGGGGGCCGTGAGGCCCCGGACAATTCGTTTCTCTATCAAGAAGAGCTATTTGCCACAGAAGAACACAGAAGCACACAGAAATGAATGAATTGCGTTCTTCTTAATTCTGTGTTCTTCCGTGTCATTCTGTGGCTAAAAAACACCATTGATCGTTAGTCGCTAACAACCATCCGGCTTACGCCGGACGCTCGCCTACGAATTGCACTATTTGCCAAACAGAAGTTTTTCACGTGCCCGTTCCAATTGTGCCGCCGCCTGGGGATATTGCGGGCTCAACTGTAGCGTGGCTTCAAAGTGGGACAGGGCTTCGTGGTAGCGCTGCAGGGCGACATTTGCCAACCCGAGTTGAAAGTGAATCTGGGGCAGGAGTGGATCGAGTTGCAGGGCTCGGTCCAAATGAGTCACGGCCAGTTCCGACTCGCGCTGCCGGAGCAGAAACAGACCGAAGTTGAAATGACCGACTGTCGAATCGGGTGCTTCTTCCAGGCCTCGTTCGAAATGTTGTCGGGCCTGCTGCACAGGACCTTGTTCAGACAGCAGCACGGCGAGATTGATGTGGGCCATCGCGTAGTTCGGATCCGATTTCAATGCGGCCATGTACTCTTCAATCGCCTGCGCCCGATCACCGCGATTGGCGTACAACTTCGCCAGATCGAAATGGGGGTCCGCCGCCTCGGGCTTGGCTTTCAACGCCGCCCGGTAAACCTCAATGGCCTCAGTGTGACGATTCAGTGACTGGAGCGCCGCACCGAGGGTCAACCAGGCCGGCGTGAATTCGGGGGCGTCACGCGTCACGCGCCGCAGATCAGCCAAGGCCTCATCGGTCTTCCCATCCTGCAAGAGCTTTCTGGCCTGAATTTCGGTGTTGTAGAATCCGATCATGTCCTTCACATCAGGCAACGGTTTCCCGGGATCGGCCGGCGGCGCGCCTTTTCCCGACAGATACCCCAGGCTACGGAGTTTCTGAAGTTCGGCCGGCGTGTAGTGGACATCACGCTCCGCAGAGTCCGCCATCTGGTCTCGCGTGGTCTGAAACAGTTGCCGCATCTTCTGGAGCTGGTCTGGTTGCGACCCCGCCAGATTCTTCAATTCCCCAGGGTCGCGCTGCAGTTCATACAGTTCCTCGCGAGCGGTCTTCACGTACTTCCACGCATCAGTCGTTACGCTGGCCAGCGGAGCCCATCCGTACGCCGCAAAGCACGATTCGGTCTCCGAAAAACAAACTCGTGGCTCGATCGTCTCCCCTTTTAATGCCCGATTGAGGTTCACTCCGCTGACTCGTCGAGGCACTGGAACCTGCAAGCAGTCCAGCACTGTCGGAAAAATGTCGACCAGCGAAACAGGTGTCGGCACCCGATAACCAGTCCGACACAGCCCTGGATTCGACATAATCAACGGCACTTGCAACGTCGAATTATAGAGCATGAAGCCGTGCTCGAGTTCTGCATGCTCACCGAACCCTTCGCCATGATCACCCACGACAATGACTAAGGTTCTCGCCAATTCTCCGCGGTCTTTTAAATGCTGAATCAGGCGACCGACATGTAAATCGGCAAACGCAATGTCACCGTCGTAGGGCTCGTTTTGGAAGCGGTCCTGGAAGACCTCCGCGTGTCCTTCGAAGGGTGCGTGAGGATCGTAGAGATGTACCCACGCAAAAAACGGTTGAGCCTGTCGCCCCCGCAGCCAGCGCAGCGCGGAATCCACAACCAGTCCTGCATGCCGCATGAGATGTGATTCGTGACCGTGATGAACTCCGCCAGCCATGTCGTCATCGTACAGTTGAAAGCCCTGATCGAGGCCCGCCTTGGAATTCAACACCACCGCACCGATGAAGGCTGCTGTCTCATAGCCCTGCTTCTGCAGCGTGGAGGCCAGTGTCGGGATCTGGGTCGAAAGCTGGCCGCGACCGTTGAGGTGCATTCCATTCTCAGGCGGATAGAGCCCGGTCAAGAGCGAGGCATGGGAGGGCAGCGTCAGCGGCACCGTGACGTACGCCTGTTCGAACAGCACACCGTTCTTCGCCAAAGCATCCAGGGTCGGAGTGAGGGCTTCCCGATGGCCGTAGCAGCCGATGTGATCGGCCCGAGTGGTATCGAGAGTGATCAACAAGACGTTGTAAGATATATGCCTCGGCAAACGCTGGAACACAACGCCCGCACCGACCACGATCAACAACAGAAGCCATCGGTAACGTGATGCATTTCGTCGGAGGTGGTGAACGATTTCCAAATCCATTTCTCCGAGCCGCCAGTGAGGTCCATCAAACCGTAATTGTCAACATCATCAAGGAGCGAGAATCTCATCCGGCAGAATCGTGGTCACTTCGACCACTTCCGGATTCGCCTTCAGACCAGGCACACCGTAGTGCACGCAAAGTTCCCGCGTTTTCAATAGACCGACGAAGTAGTAGACATCATAGCGTTCCTCGCCAGTCGCCAATTTGACCATTTTAGTCAGATTCGGCTGTCGGCTGCCGAGAATCGATTTCACAACTTCCGGCGTGACCTGATAATCGGTCGTTTCTGCCTTTCTCAGTTCCGCCAACAGACGGGAATGAGCACGATTCATCTGGAAATAAGCCCACCCTTCAATTGCTAGAATGCCCAGGAGCACCGCGATCCCACCGCGGACGAGCACGCGTTCGAGGTTGAATCGAGAAACGCTTGATGGCTTTACAGCAGGCGCCGCTGGCGGTGGAATTGGCTCGCTCATCTTTAGATTTTCTCAGCATGAACAGGAGCTAGGACTCAAGGACTGCTTCCAGGCGCTTCGGATACCGAGTGAATCCGACGACGTGCCAGTCACTATTGTCGGTTGAGGCTCTGCTTGTCAACGTCCTTCAATGCAATCGCCCGTCGTCGTCGACCGCTTCGACGGGTGGGATGGCCCGAGCACAGCCGAGCATTCGCGTTCTGCGACGGTATTCGGCATAATGCGCGTCGACCTTTCTGGTGAGACGTGAACATTGACGCGTGCATGTGGGGGCTGACCACTTCTTTTGCAAACCAGCCACGTTCTGGTGAGCGTGGCAACACCCAAGGAGACATTTCCGTGCTTGCATATCCTCGCTCGTTCTCCCGTCGCTGCATCTTGGGACTCGCATTATTCATCCTGGCGTACAGTCCACTCGAGTCAAAATCTCAGGACAAGGCCGATAGCTCAAAGCTTGCTTCCCCGCTCACCCAGGGCCAACGCGTCTTCAGTTGCGGGCACAGCTTTCATGTTTGGGTCCCCGCGATTGTTACCGACTTAGCGAAGCTGGCGGAGATTCCTGGGCATGTCCAAGTCGGCATCTCATCCATTGGCGGTTCACGCACCATTCAGCATTGGGACATCCCCGATGAGAAGAACACCGCGAAGACCGCGCTGAAGACCGGCAAGGTCGACGTGCTGACCTTGTCGCCGATCTTCCTGCCCGATGCGGGAATCGAGAATTTTTCTACGCTGGCCCTGGAACACAACAAGGACATCCGCGTCATCGTCCAACCCATCTGGCTCCGTTGGGACATCTACGAACCGACCACCAAGCGACCCGCCACCGTGGATCACAACGCCATTACTGGTGAAGAACTGCGGAAACGACACGCTGAGCACTTCCAGAAGATGGACGAGCA
>JAQGHS010000679.1 GCA_028291605.1 Planctomycetaceae bacterium
GAGCTCAAGATCGATGCGGAAGTGCGGCTGGCCGATCTCACCTTAAACGCGATTAAGGAACTTGACCGGTTGGGCCCATTTGGCCGGGATAACCCGCGACCGGTGTTAGCGACGCAAGGAGTCCAACTTGCCGAGCCTCCCCGGAAGATGGGTGAAGGCGAACGTCACCTGTCGCTGACCGTTCGCCAGGGAACTCGCAAGATTCGCGCGATTTCGTTCGGCCACGGCGATTGGGCGGATGAAATTGCCGCGGCAGTGGCGGATGGTTCGACGATTTCGATTTGTTTCGCCCCGAATATCAATCGGTTTCGAGGTCAGGAGAACGTCGAGATGCAACTGATTGACTGGAAAGTCGATGGGACGCGAGCACCAAATGCAACTGGGAAGCGGGAGTCGATTCCAGCGGTGTGATCCGTTTTCTATTCTTGGCCTTTCTTCGTGTCCTTTGTGACCTTCTGTTCCAATCGGATTTTTGAACAGAAGGTCACGGAGGACACGAAGAAAGGCGAATTCAAAGACATCTAGACCTTTTTCGCGTTGAAGTCAGTCAAAGTCGCAATCGGAAGTCTGATTGTCATTCGGATTTCTTCATTCGACATTCTTTCGTCATTCTGGTTTCGACATTCGTCATTCGCCCCAACCCTGTCTTGACACAATTTCCTTCCCCCAATATGTTCCCCCACCCCTGTTTATTTACCGGTTGCGAGGAGTCTTCGAACGAAGCAGATCATCGCGAGATGGTGTGATTCGCCGATCCTGTTCGCACACCGACCATTTGGGTCTTGCATGCGCGAAGGGAGTCGCTCATGACTACACCCCAACCGACACGCGTGGACGGTATGGGACCGCTCGAACCGGTACCGTTCATTGATTTGGTCGCTCAACATCAGACGATTTCCGAGGAAGTTACCTCGGCCGTCACGAAGGTGTTCAGCGAGCAGCGTTTCATTCTGGGTGATGAAGTCCTTAATCTGGAATCCGAAATTGCGAACTACTGCGATGCTCGCGAAGCGATAGGATGCGCTTCCGGGACAGACGCACTGTTGCTCGCACTGATGGCACTGGATATTGGGAAGGGTGATGAAGTCATCACCACGCCCTATTCCTTCTTTGCCACCGCGGGTTCGATTGTTCGAGCGGGTGCCACACCCGTATTCGTCGATATCGATGCGAAGACGATGAACCTGGATCCCGAAGCGGTGGCGGCCGCCGTCACCCCCCGGACCAAGGCGATTCTGCCCGTGCATCTGTTTGGCCAATGTGCCGATATGGATGCGCTGTGGCGCGTGGCTACGCACAACAACTTGTCAATCATCGAAGATGCCTGCCAGGCGATCGGTGCCGAGTACCAGGGCCGTCGAGCCGGCGTGCTGGGTCGCGTCGCTTGTTTCAGCTTCTTCCCGACGAAGAATCTCGGCGGAGCAGGCGATGGTGGAATGCTCACAACTGACGAACCGGAGCTTGCTAAACGCTTGCGTCGCTTGCGTGTTCACGGCGAGATGACCCAATATCATCATATGGAAGTCGGCTTGAACAGCCGGTTGGATGCCCTGCAGGCCGCCGTGTTGCGGGTCAAGCTGCAGCATTTGGAAGAGTGGACGATCGCCCGGCAGCGCAATGCGGCTCGGTATGCCGATCTGTTTGCCGAGCGCGGATTGCTGGACGTCATCGAGTTGCCGACGATCAGCGAACACAGCCGCCATGTGTTCAATCAGTTTGTGGTGCGGGTACGTGACGGATTGCGTGATCGCATTCTGAACTTCCTGCGTGAGCACAAGATCGGCTGCATGGTCTACTATCCGAAGCCCCTGCATCTGCAACCGTGCTTCAGTGACCTGGGCTATCAGCCCGGTTCATTGCCGAAATCCGAGACGGCCGCGGAAGATTCCTTGGCGTTGCCGATTTTCTCAGAACTGACTGCTGCTCAGCAGGAGACGGTCGTTCGCGGGATTGCTGCAGCGTTGGGACGTCCGGCAAAGGTCAGCGGTGCTGTGGTGCCGCGTCCGAAATTCCTGCCGTTTGGCCCGCGAGTTGGTGATGAAGCTCAGCGGAAACACCGTGAAAGTGCGTGATCAATCAGAATACCGGGAGTCACAGGCGGAGCCCGTGGCTCCCGCTTCTGATAATAATTCGTGGCGGTGAGTCTTGCCTCAATCGCGTAACAACCATCCGGCTTACGCCGGACGCTCGCCTTTCTGAACTGTCCATTGCCAATGCTGTCGATCATCATCCCCGTCTTCAACGAACACGAAAGCCTGGTGCAACTCCATGCGGAGATCACCCAGGTGTGCGTGCCGCAGTTGATCGAGCATGAGATCATCTTCGTCGATGATGGCTCTAAAGACGGGTCCTGGCAGATCATTCAGCAGTTGTCGCAGTCGGATCCTCGCGTGTCCGGCATTCGCTTCCGTCGCAACTTTGGCAAGGCCGCCGCGTTGACCGCTGGTTTGTCTGCCGCCAAGGGCGACTTGTTGATGATGATGGATGCCGATCTGCAGGACGATCCCATCGAAATTCCCCGCTTTCTGGCGAGAATTCAAGAGGGATTCGACGTCGTCAACGGTTGGAAAGTCCGTCGGCTGGATCCCTGGCATAAGGTCTATCCCAGCAAGGTTTTCAACTGGATGGTGAGCCGGCTGACGGGCCTCAAGCTGCACGATCACAATTGCGGCTTCAAGGGATTTCGCAAGGAAGTGGCAGGGGAGATTCGCCTGTATGGGGAACTCCACCGCTTCGTTCCCGTACTAGCGTTTGCCCGGGGATTCTCGGTATCGGAGATTGAAGTTCATCACCGGTCGCGGCAATTTGGTTATTCGAAATATGGCTTCAATCGCTTTGTTCGCGGCTTCCTCGATCTGTTGACCGTGAAGTTCCTGACCGGATTTGGTCAGCGTCCGCAACATCTGTTGGGAACAACCGGACTGATTTGTTTTGGAGCGGGCACGCTGGGGCTGATTTATCTGGCTTGTGTCTGGATGTTCGGCCACGCCTTGAACCCGTTGCTGGCTCAAATTGGCCTGGCCAGCAAAGTCTGGGTCTCACACCCGATTGGTGGTCGCCCTCTGCTGGCTTACTCGGTGGCGACGCTGCTTCTCGGCGCCCAATTGCTCTCGCTTGGCTTTCTGGCCGAACTGATCGTCGCCAATACCAGTCGCGAAACCGACACGTTCAGTATTGCTGACCGCACGCACGGCTGATTTGATTGCGTCATGAAGCGACCACAATACTAGCCCGCAGCAGGGGCGAGTGGATTTCTCCCGACCACGACGAATGCACTCGCTTGCGCTTCGAGTTTGCAGTGGCGAGACACCTGACGCGAGTTGATTCGTAATAATGGCACGGCAATCGCTTCGAATAGCGAAGCATAGCGTGCGCCGCCATGAGTTTTCGTTTCTTGAATGTTGCTCGGAATCGGCAAATCCATTCGCGAATCAGTAGAAGGTGCAGTTCGATGAAGGTGTTCCACTGTGATCATTGCGAACAACTGGTGTTCTTTGAGAATACAAACTGCTTGAATTGCGGTCATGTCCTGGCTTATGTCCCGGAACTTTCCGATGTGCGCTCGCTGGAGTCAAGTGGCGACGGGCTCTGGAAATCTTTACCGGGGAAGGCAGGCGAACATGACGCTTGGCGACTGTGTGCGAACTATTCGACCGGCAATATCTGTAACTGGGTATTGCGGGACGATGACCCTAATCCGTTGTGTTTGTCGTGCCGGTTGACCCACATCATTCCGAATCTCAGTCTGCCAAACAATAAGGATGCCTGGTGTCGCCTGGAGACTGCCAAGCGGCGGCTGATTTATACATTGCTCGACTTGAGGCTGCCGCTCACTGGTAAAGCCGACCATCCCGAGGAGGGCGTTGCATTCCTGTTTCTGGGTGATGAAGGTGGCCAGGCTGTGCCCTTCCTGTCAGGGCATGAAAATGGCGTCATCACGATAAACATTGCCGAGGCCGATGATGCGGAGCGGGAACGTCGACGAACGGATCTACACGAGCCCTACCGCACAATCCTCGGCCACTTCCGCCATGAGATTGGCCATTACTATTGGGACCGATTGATTAAGGGAAGTGATCGCTTATCTGCATTTCGCGAATTGTTCGGCGATGAGACCCAAGATTACGGGCAAGCCTTAAAGCGGCATTACGAGCAGGGAGCGCCGGCAGACTTTCAGCAGCGGTTTGTGACGGCTTATGCCAGTGCGCATCCCTGGGAGGACTGGGCGGAGACGTGGGCCCATTATCTGCACATGTCTGATGCGCTCCAAACCGCTGCCTCGACCGGCCTCGTATTGCGACCGCGTGATTCGGCCGAGCCAACTGTTTCACATGCGATGCTGAAGGAGAGTGCCGAGGGTTCTTTTGATCGCATGCTGGATGCCTGGTTTCCACTGACTTATGTGATCAATAACCTCAACCGAGGTTTGGGACTCGCCGACGGTTATCCATTTGTGCTGTCGCCTCCGGTGGTCGAAAAGCTGCGTTTCATTCATGAAACGATTGCCCAAGCGGCTGCGGCGAACATGCCTGAAGCGGCTGCGAAGTCAGCATGAATCCGCGGTGACCGTGGCGTTGTTGCACCGTTTGCAGCCTTCTGTCACTTTCGTCCTTTCTGTCCTTTGACACGGAAAGAGTAATCGAAAAGTGGCACTGTGATACGCACACGAAAAAGCCCCGAATCGATTTCGGGGCAAGTTTCAAATCCTCAATAACACCGATTTGGATACGGATCGCGGCAGCTTGCGCCACGCCTTAATAGCGATCGGTGGAGACATGATCCCCGACGACGTCCTCAAGGCATTGCCGAGCGCCGCAAATGTTGATGGCATGTTGCCTGAAAATCACCGAGAATTCTGAATCCAGGAATGTCTCGGAGGCATTCAGAAATGCGTCTTCCAGCAGCAACTCGGCTTGGTCAAGGTTCTCGCCGAACCGAGGAAATTCTTCCTGTTCGAAGTTCCAGATGGTCCGCAGCCAGACAATCTGCAAGTCGGCCGCGCTGGGGTCAGCCAAGGCTGCGTCGTCGGATTTCTCAAGATTGATCCATTCCGGAATCAATCCGTCCGACATGCGTGCCAAGCTGCGACACTGGGCACTACGCTGCCGGGCGATCACTTCCAGCAGCGATCGCAGTTCTGGACGCGTTGTCAGATCTGCCAGTTCCTGATATCCGCGGAGACTGGAGAGCGTCATATGAAACAGCTGCAGCAAGACTTCGTCAGCGCCTGATTCGACCAGCGCTTCCCGATGGTCATCTGGCGACAAAACAATTTCCGGCACCCCGCGAGCCTGCAAGTCGGACCATTCGTTGCCGGCCGGTTTGGACCATTCTCGGCCAACATAATTGGCGGACGAATCGAACTCCAAAGGTAACGTCGCAGAGGGGACTGCCATAATCATTATTTGTCTCCAACAGTTGTCCATAACACACGGGGAACTCATTTTTCAGTGGGCGGGACTTAGCCGCCGTTAGATTGGTGAAAGTTGGTATTTGCAACAGATGTGCCGGACTTGCTGTTTTGTTGAAAGTATTCCGTGGAGTGGCTGTATCTGACTAGATAACAATGACTTGCGGCGAGATCGTTTGAGCTTGCGTCGATTTGAGCCAATCGCTGTCCCAGAAACATTCGGGCTTGTCGTAGCGTCTGTTTGGCGACCAGCCGTACTGGCGAGCGATCAATTATGAACTTTCAAGGCGGCATGTCTGGACACTTTTTTGGCGGTTATTCCGAATGTATGATTTCCTGACGCACTCATTCACCAACTGTGCCGCGTTCATCGGGAACGTGGTCCAACGTCAGGAGTCGATTTATGTTTTGCTACGGTCCCCTAGTTCGTTCCTCGGTCGCCCTCGGCGCGTTTTTTATCCCTCTGGTCTGTCTTACTGCCAGTTGGGCGAATGATTGGCCGACCTTCCGGGGTAGTGATCGGACAGCCGTCTCCAAGGAAACGGGATTGCTGCAGGAATGGCCCGCGGGAGGTCCGGCTCGATTGTGGGAAGCGAAAGGAGCGGGGCGCGGATACTCAAGTCTGGCGATTGCCGGGGGCCGCATCTACACGCTGGGTGACGGTGGCAACAGTCCCGAAGACAAAGATGAAGCTCTGCGTTGCTTCAAAGATGAGAACGGTGAGCTGCTGTGGAAGACGAAGACGGGGCCGGCCTGGGACAAAGGCCAGGCGAACTGGCAAAGCTCACGGGGAACACCGACTGTCGATGGTGAATTGGTCTATGTCGTGACGCCCCACGGCCAGCTCGTTTGTTGCGAGATTGCTACTGGAAGCGAACGCTGGCGTAAAGATCTCGTTAATGACTTCGAAGGCGAGAAAGGTGATATCTGGGGTTACAGCGAATCGGTCCTGATTGATGGCGACCAACTGATTTGTACCCCCGGTGGAGAGATGACCACGCTGGCGGCTCTCAACAAGGTGACCGGCGAGCTGAAATGGAAGACGGTTCGCGACGGCGACCGGGGGGCGGGGCATGCTTCAGCCGTGATCTCGGAAGTAGGTGGCACGCGGGTCTATGTCCAGTCAACAGCCAGCGGGCCGATGGGTGTGCGAGCCAGTGATGGGACATTATTGTGGAAGTATGATGTCGAGAGGACAACCTGCGTGATTCCGACTCCCGTTGTGCGCGATGATCTGGTCTTCTGGGTCGCGGGGTACAAACGCGGTGGTGCATTGCTGAAGCAAGTGCCGGGACCCGATAATACAGTCAAGATCGAAGAGATCTATCCCGTGAAGACCGAGTTGGCCAACAAGCACGGCGGTGTCGTGCTCGTCGGTGATTACCTGTTTGGAGACTCGGATGACAAGGGGATCCCCTATTGTGCCGAACTTCTGACAGGAGCGATCAAGTGGCAGAAACGCGGCTCGGGGAGTAACTCGGCATCATATGCAGCAGCTGACGGGCGACTCTACATCCATTTTGCGAATGGCGTCATGGTCTTGGCCAAGGCCAGCCCAGAGGATTATGTCGAGGTCGGATCGTTCAAAGTTCCCGGAAGCGGTGAGCGTCCCAGTTGGTCTCACCCGGTGATTGCCAATGGGAAGATGTATTTGCGAGAGCAGGATGTCATCAACTGTTATGACATCAAGGCGAAGTAGCACACACTTTGGACTGCGGTGATGAATCACCGCAGTCCAAATAAAGAGAGCCCCCAAAGTGAATCCTTGGGGGCTCTTGTTCTACTTCAGTGTTTGACACGATTCTTAGCCAGCCTTGGACGCCACTTGCTGCAGCACCCCTGTCAGCTCCGGCTTTGACAGGCCGTTACCGAGAATTACAACCTCGCCGGTCGCCACCGCCTGGGCTGCGGTTAGGCTGCCGCGGGCCATTGATGCAAACGTGCCGACATTGAGTTCGTATACTGCAGAGCAGCGATCAGAAAGGCCGACGTCGGCCCCGATCACTTTGCCGTCCTTCCAGACGATGTGCCATTGCCCGCCGCCATGGCCGACAACTTGCAAGCCCAGCAGCCGCCCTACAGACGGAATTGGCTTCTCAGAAGGGGCAGATTGCAGGAGTGATTCCAGATGCTCGTGAGCATCAAAATCGGGCTCGACCAGCTTCTGCCGGCCGGCACCAAATTCGGTATCCACTGCCCATTTCGACAATCGGAGCAGCATGTCGCGGTCCACGTGCGGGCACGGCAGGTGCGGGCAGGCGTGCAACAGATTGGTCCGGTCGAAAATGGGGTCATCTCGCCAGTACGAGTTATAGACCTGCATGTGGTCGTAGAACAACTGCTCGTGCTCGTCGAGACTATCCGGCTTGCCGTCGATTCCGGCGAAACTCGAACCGTAGAAGTCGAGTGACTGCTCGAGGACATCGCGTGTCAAACGCGATGGGACCCGGTGTGCCGGAGTCAGGTGATAGGTTTTGTTGTGATGCTCGGGGTGCGTGACAATATGCGCCGTGGCGGCCGCGACCCATTCGACGGGGACGAAGTTCTTGCCTTCATTCCCGTTGAGGGCCAGTCGCGACTTGATGCGCAACATGCCAGTCTCGTCTTTCTCACGCGATTTCCCGACCATCCACATCAACTGCAACGGGGCATAGAACCCGTGGAACGTGTTGGTATATCCGGTTTGCGAATCGCCAACGATGATCGAGGGGCGATAGATGGTTCGCGAAGTGAGGAAGTCGGCCGCATGGACCAACTTCTCGGCGAGGATCTTGCTCTTCTCGTAGTCGTTGCCGGGTGTCTGGCCGACGTCCAGTTCGGTTTCGAGAATCCGGCCTTCGCGTAATCCACACGTATATGCGGTTGAGACGTGATGGAACTTGGTGATCCCAGTTCCGCGACAGAACTCCAGACAATGCTGAGTTCCAAAGTTGTTGGAACGCCACGGTTCGCTGTCGGGACCCGTGCTGATAAAGGTCAAGCTGGCGGCATTATGAATAAACGTGTCGCAGTGCTCGGCGGCCCACTTGGTGGATTTCTCGTCGAGACCCAGGCCGGGCTCGCAGATGTCACCTTCCAGAATGACCGGACGCGGCAACTGCCGTCCCAGCAGGTCGTCCCAGTAGCACATCAGCGCTTCAACGCGCTGCCGCACATTGGCCCGTCGAGTCGGGCGCACTATGACCGCTACCGGCACGTTTGCCAGCAGCAGATCCTTCAAGATGTAACGACCCAGAAGCCCTGTGGCTCCGGTCAACAGATGGTAGGCCATACCCTGACTTCCCAATTTAGGAGATCGTAAAGTCGCATTGGCCGTCCCTGACCCAATCAAACACGCCATATTATCCTGCATGAGCTGTAGTCTCAATACCTGTCAAGGGATGAGGCGCTTTGGCTGCCCAAACTCAGCAGAGACAAAACCATGCCGTGGGAGAGTGCCCTCAATAGACAACCTCCATCGGTATCAATTGTATGATCCCTGCACGACGTTCCGAAGAACCGTTGCCAGTTCACTGACCCGCAAAGTCTGCCATGAGGCTTTTCTGGCGACTTTCGCTACATTGTAAGTAACTAATGCAGAGTAACTTACGCTGCTGTTGGTGGTAGTGTGTCGACTCGTTGGGGTGAATCAAGAAATGAACTCCAATCCCGACCACCGGCGGTCATTGGACGCTTAGTATGTCCAACGACTATAGCTACGAACTGCCCCGAACCGGGGGCGGAAGCGAACCCGCAAATCGGTGGCGAAGGCGGAGATTCCAGGGTGATGTGATATCAGTGTCTGTCTATGGGTGCAGACAGCTCAATCCCAGATCTCTGATCTCTCTACTTCTAGACCCAACCTTCATGGTGCGAGCGAGGGCGGGGTCGGGCCTACGAGTTTTCGATATTGGCCGATTGGGCCTGATTTTCCCGGGCAACCATTAAGCAGGCCAATTTCGAAAATTCGTAAGCCCGACCCCTTCAAGGACTTAGGCCACTTGTCCGATCGGACTTTGCGAATCGAGATAATGGGGAGCTCGCATTTGCGGGACTTCCAGCACGTTGGCCCGTTGATCGTCATCGGCACTTTGCGCGTCACTGTCTGCGGCTCGCCAGCGGAAGCAGAGCAATGCTGGGAGCAGTACCAGTTCGCCAAGCAGTGAGGCAATCATCTGAGCGGCCATCAACAAGCCGAACTGTGCTGTCGGTGCGAAGTTGCTCAGAGTCAGAGCCAGCATGCCGACGCTGCCCACAATCGCCGAGTCAATTACCGGCTGTCCGGTGTGTTCCAAGGCTGCCAAGGTTGCCATTTCGGTGGAGTCACCCGCGAGTCGACGCTCCTTGAAACGCACCAGGAAGTGGAACGTGCAATCGACCGAGATGCCCAGGGCGATACTGCCCGTCATCATCATGCCGATGTCCACATTCAAGCCCAGGAAGCCCACCACTCCGAACACCAACCAGATCGGAATCAGGTTTGGAACCATCGCAATCATGCCGGTCTTAAACGACCGGAGCGAGATGATCATCACCAACGAGATAATGCAAAACGCTGACGTAAAGCTTTGCCAGAACCCGGTAAAAATCTCGTTCTGAGCACTATCCAACATCGGGGCGACGCCCGTCAGGGTGACCTTGGCTCCGGCCATCAGCTGTTCGAATTCTTTCAGCATCTGGGCGGTTGGCGGGCCGTCTTTCAGCCGCATGTTGACGCGGGCGGAAATTCTCCACAAACGGTCACCTTGAGACAGGAAATCCTGTTCGCCCGAGCGTGCCTGGGCCTTTTTCAGGATCCCCATTACCTCAAGGGCTCCGCCTTCAATTTCGGCGGGGAAGAAAGTGGCCAGTGACATCGTGTGCTTCACACATTGATGTTGCCGCAATCGGCGTTCCAGCTCACGGACTTGTTCCATCTTCTGCAGGAATGGAAGATCCTCTTTCCCTTCGAAATCGACAACGACCTCGATGGAATCAATCATCGTCAGTTCGTTTTCAACTCGCTTCAGATCTTGAGATACTTCGTTGTTCTTAGGCAGGAATTCGACCGGATCGATATGACTTTCGAGACGGATCAATCCCACGCTCAGTACGAGCATGCAAATGACCGCACCCGCCAGAATCTTGCGGTGATGTTGCAGGACGATCTCACCCCAACGGTGAAAGGCACGTCCGTGTTGCTTAACCTGGACGAGACAATTCGGCCAGATCACCAGAATTGCCGGTGTCAGGCCCAGCCCGGCCACGAGGGCCACCACGGAACCGCACGCCGCCGCGAGGCCGAATTGCTGAACTGGAACAATACTGCTGACATTCAGCGAAATGAGGCCAATCAGCGTCGTCGACGTTGACAGCATGCAGGGCCGCCACGATTGCAGCATCGCGCTGCCCAAGGGGTCTGGCTGACCTTCCTCGAGTGCCGATGTGTAATAGCTCAAGAGGTGAATCGATATCGACAGCGTGAAGATCATCACCATGATCGGCAGCGAGCCGAGGATGAAGTTCATCTCGCCACCCCACAGCTTTAACAGCGTCAGGGTCAGGTTGATGCCCCACAGCGTCAGCCCTAGCAGGGACAGCGACAATCCCCAATGGCGGGACGAGTAATAGAGTAGTCCCAGGCTGAGAACGAGCGTGACCAGGAAGAAGCGGCGATTGGCCTTTTTACTTCCCAGGCGATCCAGTTCGCTGACGATGACCGGTGCACCGGAAAGGAAGACTTCCGGGCCGTCCATCTGACAGTATTCGATCTGTTTGCGAACGGCCTTGACGATGGTGCTGCGCTGCTGGAGCTTGTCGTCGTCGAGCAGTGCAAACAAGCCAACTGTCTTGCCCGATTCAGAAAGAACCAACCCTTCCAGTCGGTATTTGGCTTCCGCTTCTTCAACGCCGAAGTCTTTCATCACAGCGAGAAAGCGGTCCGGGGTCCAGCAGTTGCGGATGCCGGGGATCGCCTCAATACGCTTGGCGAGAGCCTCAAACAACCGGGCATCGTGGTGGTCGCTGGTCGTGCCTACGACAATGACTTCTTCGAGACCAAAGTTCCTTTTGAACTGTTCGTAAGTCGTCCGTACCGGCGTCTCTTTGGGAAGCCATGTTTCGATGTCGTTGTTGGAGCGAATCGTTTCGGCTTGCCACATCAGAACCGGAAACGACAACAACACGGCCACCAGGAGAGGCAGGCTGTAGCGCTGATAGAAGCTCGACAGCATTCGGTCTTGCCACCCTTCAAAATAATCGGTTTGCGACTACGCCTGCATCATGCGCGACGTCAAATGCGGTCGCGAACCGTTCGCTAGTTCTGTTGTATTTGCTGACCAGTTACTGCGTCGGATCAATCTTCAGGCTGGACCAGATTGGTCAGTCGAGCCTGTTTTTATCAGTCTCTTAAGACAGTTTTGGGATGCGGTCTCTGATTCAGTCAACGCGTCGTGAAACGCAAATCGGCAGAAAAGCCGCAGCCGCGCTGGTGACGTGCCTTCAGTCGTTAAGTATCGGAAATCAGACTCCCCCACAGACCATAAAATCTACGTAAGGTCACCGAGCCCCAGGTGAGTTCGCGTCGAGAGCGCCGGAGATCGCGGTTGTGTTGGTGAATGCGATTCTGCAACCACCAACAATCCGCGCGACGTCACAGTCGATGCGCAGCCTCTGTATGTCTATCGTGAGTTAGCCGAGGCTCGGGTCAGTCGATTTGACGCGCCGTGCCGACGGGCGAGGAGACGATTCGGTAAGATCGCTACGTCCGGCAAATCTCGTACAGATTAACGAGGCGGTACGGAGCTCAGAGTGGGCTGGTTGCTGAGGTCATTAAGGATCATGCCGAGACGTGGCCGAGAGGCGTCCTGAAGACTTCTTCGTAGGTGAGCCGGGCGGCGTAAGCCCCCGGATTCTTCCTTGTGACCGATGCTATCAATGAGGAACGAAGAAGGAGCAATGCATATGAGCAGTGAGTAGTCAGACCGCGGACTTGGTGTTAACTGGTGTATCGAAGAATCCGGGGGCTTACGCCGTCCGGCTCACCTAGTCAATTTGGCGCGACTCGAAGCTAAAACAGATGCCCGGGGGGCAGATTGATATCCCCCGACTTCTTTAAGTGTTCCAAAGCCGCCGCGGCGATCGTTCTGCCGCGCGGAGTGCGTTGGATAAATCCCAGTCGGAGCAGAAAGGGCTCGACTTCGTCTTCCAGGGTATCGGGCGGGACATTCATGCTATGCCCAATGGCCTGCAATCCCGCGGGGCCGCCAGCAAAGACTGTCCAGAGAGTCTTCAAGTAGCGGCGATCCTGATGGTCCAAACCCAGGCTATCGATTTCCAGCTTTTCCAACGCTGCCTGAGCCAGCACCAGCGTGATCTGGCCGTCGGCTTCGCTGTCGACGAAATCGCGGGTCCATCGTAACAGGTTATTCGACTTACGAGGGGTACCTCGACTCCGAATGGCGATTTCGTGGGCTGCTTCCGGAGCGATCTGCGTGCGCAGCTTGGCCGCGTTACGAGACACGATTTCGGTGAGTTCCTCATTGCTGTAGAACTCGAGATGCTGGCGATTGACGAATCGGTCACGCAAGGGTGCCGAGAGCATCCCGCTGCGGGTTGTGGCACCGATCAAGGTGAAGGGTTTCAGTTTGAGATTAACGGTCCGGGCATTGACCCCTTCACCGAGTGCGATGTCGACTCGAAAATCTTCCATCACGGGGTAGATGAATTCTTCGACCGTCTTCGGAAGCCGGTGAATCTCGTCGATGAAGAGGACTGAACCGTACGTCAAATTGGTCAAATACGGCAACAAGTCCTTCGGGGCACTGAGGGCCGGACCGGAGGTGATGTGGCATTCCACACCCAGTTCTCTGGGCAGGACTGTGGCAAATGTCGTTTTGCCCAACCCGGGTGGCCCGTCGAACAACAGGTGCCCCAGCGGTTCTTTGCGCTTGCGGCAGGCGTTGAGCATGATCTGCAGACGCTCGACGACTTTCCGCTGGCCGATGACATCCACCAACTTCTTCGGTCGTAACTCGTCGTTGAACCGATCATCGCCGGGGTCGCGCGGGCCCATCGCACCCGGGCTATCGGGAGGGATTGGAGGGGGCTTCTCACCGCCACTGATGATTGGTTCGCGTGCCATAGTCCAGTGAAGTTCTTAGAACGTAGCCTTCACGCTCCGCGTGAAGTAAGCCGAGCGCGCAGGCAAGCTGATAAAACATTCAACGTCAACAGCGCGATCGGCTATCTTCACGCGGAGCGTGAAGGCTACTTTTCGAACGGCGTGAGTCTTTACAGAATTAAGTTATGACTCTGCAGCAATCGCCTGCATGACCTCGGCCGACGAGTTGAAGTTCGATGTCACGGATTGCACATCGTCGTTGTCTTCGAGCGCTTCCAGCAGCTTCATGATCTGCCGCGTCTGGTCCAGATCCAAGTCGACTGTGTTCTGAGCGATACGAGTGACTTCAGCGGAATCGCAGGCGACGTGCTGATTCAGAAAGGCGGTGCGTACTTCTTCGAATTTGGACGGGTCACAAGTGACCTCGAAAGAGGTGTCGAACGGCTGCACATCGTCAGCGCCCGCTTCGAGGGCGATGTCGAACAGCTTGGATTCTTCGATGCTGGCGGCCGGGATAATAAACAGCCCTTTGCGGTCGAACATCCAGCCGACACAGTTCGTGGGACCCAGGTTACCGCCGTGGACTTCGAAAATCTTGCGCACTTCACCCGCAACGCGGTTACGGTTGTCAGTCAAAATCTCACATAGGACGGCCACTGCGTGCGGTCCGTAGCCCTCGTACAGAACTTCCGAGTATTGCTCGCCATTGCCTTCGCCGGTGCCCCGTTTGATGGCCCGTTCGATGTTTTCTTTCGGCATGCTTTGCTGGCGGGCTTTGTCGATCGCATAACGCAATCGCAAATTGATGTTGGGGTCTCCACCACCCAGTTGGCAGGCGATGATGATCGCCTTGCTCAGCTTGCCAAACACCTTGCCCTTCTTCTTGTCGGCAATGCCCTTCTTAATGGAGATGTTCGCCCAGTGGGAGTGTCCAGCCATCGAATCTCGTCTCGCGCTCTGTCGCTAATTGCTGTGATATAATATCAGTCGGAACGCAATAGCGTCCGGTTCTTCTTAGTGGGATAGGCTTCTAGCCTGCCGTCTTCATTTAGCTGCAAATGACAGGCTGGAAGCCTATCTTGCGGTCCTTACGGTGTCCCGGAGCCTTCTGACTTGATCGCGCCGGCATTGTTCGTATGAGTCTTCAGCTTGTCCTCAAGTTTTCCAATCAGCTTGGTATCCGGCTTAGGATCGGTCTTCGCTGAGGCCAAAGCTTTCTTCCAAGCCTCGACGGCCTTTTCGATATTCTTCAGACGTTCTTGAATGTCTCCCAGATGGTCCCACAGGGTCGCATCGGAAGCATTCTGCTTCGCCTGAGACATCTGGAGCGCCTTTTCCATGCTGGTTAAGGCTTCCGGATACTTCCCTCGCTTATACAGGACCCATGCCAGACTGTCGAGGTAAGCGGAATTGTCCGGATCGGCCTTCACGGCCTTCTGAATCATCGACTCGGCCTTTTCGAGTTCCTTGCCCTGATCGGCATACAGGTAGCCCAAATCATTGTTGATTCCAGGATCATGCGGATCGACGGCATACATCTCTTCCAGAATCACTTCACCCTTGCGGATGTTCCCCATTTGAACGTGAATGTTCGACAGGCTGAACCGGGCTTGCTTGACCAGTACGCTGAGGTGTTTCAGCGGCTTGAAATCGGAAATCAGCTTTTCGTAGAGTTCAATCGCCTTCTCATACTGAGCAGCATGGTAATGAATCCAAGCCTCTTGAAAGCGGAACAGCGGTTGCTGATTTGGATAGTTCTTTTGCGCCTCCGTGGCCACGTTCAAGGCATCCTGAGTCTTACCGTCAAACTCCAGGCAGCGTGAAAGTTGGTAGAGTAGATTCGCCTTCTCTTCCTCCAGATCGGGATCTTTCGAAGCGTCTTCATACATCTTCGATGCGGCCCCGAACTGCTTCGCCTCGATCAACAAATCGCCCAGCTCGTCGTACAAACGCGACTTGAGTTCCGTCGAGCGTCGCTGGGAAATCACATAGCGATACAGCTCACTGGCTTCGTTGACCTTGTGACCCTTACCGGCCAGTTTTGCCAGCACGTAAATCGTGTTGAGTTCGACGTCGGGCTTTTCCGCCTTGATCCCCTTGAGACCAACTTCCAGCATGCCATTCAGCAGATCGGAATTCTCTGTAATCGCCTGAAACTCGGGGTCGAAGCCGTCGAACGACTTTTGCTTCGTATAGAGCTTGGTCAGCACGCCGATCAACTCTTGAGGCTTGTTCTGCTGCCGATAGATCTGAATTAGACCTCGAAAACCTTCCGGATCGGAATCATCCTTCAGGCCCTTTTTAAACAGTTGCTCGGCGTCGTCCAGACGCTTGGCGGCGACGTACTGAGCACCAAGATAAAACTGCAATGTGGTATTGCGAGGATCCTTGCCAGCCAACTCTTCCAATTGCGGAATCAAGTTTTCGGGCTTGCCCATCTGAGTGAGAATGGCACCCAGCAATTCATACGCTGCACGACCCTTGGACTGGCGTTGGGCGGCGAAGTACTTGTCGAGTTCCGCGAGTGCCTTTTCGGGCTGCTTCGTCTGCAAGTAAACCTGAGCCAGGTTGTAGCTGTGGCCTCCAATGCTGCCCTTCATCGACTCCACGGCCTTCTGGAAGGCGGCCAGAGCGAGCTCGGACTTCCCGGCTTCCAGAAAGACTTGTCCCAGTTTCTCGTACTCGATCTGCGGATTTGAGCGGAGTTCCTTACGGACATCGGCATCGAGGTTGTATTTCTCGAAATTCTGCCGGGCATCAAACACGACGGCCAGGCACTCGGCCGCTTCGTTCTTGCGGTTGGTGTCACGATAGAGGATGCCCAGATCCAGCATCAGGGTCACATACATCGGTGACTCGTGATTCAGTGTCGGGACCTTTAGGGCGCGTTCGAATAACTTGATCGCTCCGGCCGGATCTTCTGGGGCCAGCACGCGGCCGATCAGACGCAACGCGCGGACATCGGTCGGATTGAGCTCCACCGCTTTCTGAGCGTACTCGATTCCTTCCTCTTGCTTATTGAGCGCCAGCGAGAGGGTCATTAATTTGCGGACCAGCATCAGTGACGAGGGGCTTTTGGCGAGACCTTTTTTGTAGGCCTCATGAGCTTTCTCTAGCTCGGAGCGACTTTCCAGCAGTTGCCCGGTGGCCAGCCAGGCGGCCGCATCCACGGCGTCGGTCTCGGCCTGAGTCCGCGGTTTTTTTGGAACGAGGGGTGTTAAAGGCTCATCCAATTCCTGCAGTTGAAAGCCTTCCCACTTGGGCTTTTCGACCGATTTTTCAGGAGCGGCCTGTTGAGCGACTTGCAACGGAGCGCGAGTCATTTCCGCAAAAGCGGCGGGCAATCCTGCACTGAGAGAAAAAGCCAGCACACCTGCTGACAACCGCTTCACGCTCCAGAACCCAGCCATTGTGTTGCTCCTGCCGCGGAAGGCCCACCAATTCCAGATCTCGATTTCCGACGCGATTTTCACCCCGCAATAAACGGGGTGGAATACACGCAGAGTTCTGCCAACTCTCTCGAGAATTTCATACGGAAAATTCAACACCGTATTGTAGCGGCGCGGGAGCGTTTCAGCCAAGAGACGAATCAGGGAAAGCAGTTACGGCGGTTTGATGAGAGTCGCTGATCGTTCCGTGATCAGCTGTCTTGGTGCGGACAACCCTTCATGTTTATCCACCGTTTTAGGTTCGCCATCCGTCTACGGCGAACTCGTTTGAACGCGGAACGCTCGACGACACTCATACCAAATCCTTGAGATGGTAATGGTGAGGCCCCAGCTTGCCTCCGTAGTTACCTGCTGTGATGCGCAGAACTCCCGGGACCTGACACGCGGCATGCAAGCCGACACGCATCGCTTTTTGGACGGCATCAAACGTCAATCCGTCGATGACAATTTCATAGACCGCACCGATTTCGGGAGACAACTCAGAGTCGACGACGGCGCGCAAGGTGGGACAGTAGGCATCGTTGGTACTCGCCTTGAGCTTCTTGTAGCGTGACCCCACCTTACTTCCGCTCCGCACAATCCCTCCAGGAAATGGGAGCGCGACATCCGTCAACTGTCGGATCGCCGCCACGGCTGCGGTCGCTCCCGCCAGGGCACTCGATTGATCCCGGCCGCAGAACAGCAGGTTGCCGCCTGCCACGCCCTTGATCGTGCCAAACCGATCTTCGCAGACGAACTCTCCATCCATCACGGGGATCCGCCAGAAGCGGCGGCCGCCGAGTTTTTTCGATTGCTGGTGGGTATCGCCGAAAAATCGCAATTGCCCCCCGACGACGATCTGCTTCTCCTTCGGGCAATCCAGCAGGCCGTTGTAACACGCTGTCGTCGGACAGGTGAGGACACACTGACCAACCCGGCCAGTGACCGCTTTCCCCAAGCCATCGCGATTGAAGGCGAAGACCAGGACCGACACTCCCGGTCTGCCATCTGGCGTTTCTTCGCCGCTGAGGGTGGCCGAAATTGACGCTTCCGCGTCGCAAGCAATCACGCTGGTGGCATATCCGGTCATGGCGACCGCGGCCACCTGAGCCCATTCGAGCGTCTCGGCGGTGATCACGACGCGAGTGGCCATGATCGGAAACGCTTCGGCAAACGTATCGACGATCTCGACACCGTTGACCGACAGGGCAGATAGTGTTTCAGTAGTCACAGCTTGCTCATCCAGAGGAAAAATCCATAGAAAACGCCAGGTCGTTCGCGCGGCGCCAAGCGACCGGTCACCTGAAGCCTGTGGGCTCCCGTACAACGGGGCATATTCTGGCTGAAACATCGCTCGACCGCCAGCGCCACGGTTCTGGAGTTGCTATAATCACTCGCGATCAGCCAGTCTGATCAGAATTCCTGATATGGACGAATCACCGAAATTTGGCGGGGCACATGTCCGGTTCACCCTTGAAAATCGTGGTCTTGGCTCGCAGCGATGTGGCGCACGTGCGGAATGCCTGGGAAGCTCTGCGCCCCGCGATCGAACAGCAGACGGGGTTGGAGCTGGAAGCGGTCGATCTGGGGGGCGGACTGGACTTCACTCGTGTCGGGGCTGAACTGGCGGTGGTACTGGGGGGCGACGGTGCCATTCTGCGAGCTTGCCGGCAGATGGGTTATCACCAGTTGCCGATTCTCGGGGTCAATCTGGGCCGGCTGGGTTTTCTGGCCGACATCTCGCCCGCCGAGTTTGCGGCGACCTGTCCACGTCTGGTGGCTCGCGACTACAAGTGTGTCTCGCATTTGATGTACTCCTGCCAGGTGAAACGGGCCGGCAGTGAGCAACCCACATTTCTCGGATTGAATGAAGTCGCGATTTCGTCCGGATCGTCGTATCACATGTTTGACGTCCACCTGCTGATTGATCATCAGACTGTGACCACTTACAGCGGCGACGGTTTGATTATTAGCACACCGGTCGGTTCGACCGCGCATAATCTTTCGGCGGGAGGGCCCATTCTCAGCCAGAATCTGCAGACATTTGTGATCACTCCCATTTGTCCGCACACGATCTCCGTCCGCCCGATCGTCGACAGTGCCGACTGCGTCTACACGTTGCAGCTCAACGAGATCCCCCCAGGCGTGACGCTAATCGTCGATGGCCAATTGCACGTGCCATTGGAATCAGGCGACCAGATCGAAGTGAAGCGGGCTCCAGTGAGTTTCCAACTCGTGAAATTCCCCGGCATGAGTTTTTACAGCACGTTGCACCGGAAACTCGGCTGGGGAGGCCAGCCGAATTACCAGCCACGTGCGGATGATCGGTAGCGAACCGCTTCGCATTTTGGACTGCGGCGATGAATAACCGCAGTTCAAATAGTCCATTCTGCGGTCCACTTAGACAAAAATCAGACTGCGACGATATCTGTATGTCGAAGCGGTTCGGCAGGTGCCTCACTCTCCCAGTAGCCGTAGACTGCATACGTCTAAAATGGTTCGCCATCCATCCATGAGCTCACAACTTCGTTGGTTGAAATTGGTTCTGGTGGCCCTGCTGATTACCGGCTGTGCCGGAGAGACTCCACCGACCCAGGCGGAGATAGATCATCTAGAACACGTAAAAATCGAAAAGCTGACGACTCTGCATCTTCCAAATGCCGTTCGAGTTCATTCCAAGGTGATCTCGGGCGGGCTGCCGGAAGGGCTGGTGGCATTCGAAGAGTTGCGTTCGTTGGGAGTGAAGACGGTCATCAGCGTCGACGGCGCGAAACCCGATTTGATTTCCGCTGAGAAATGCGGGCTGCGCTATGTGCATCTGCCCCACGGCTACGACGGCATTCCCCAGGCGCGAGCCGCAGAACTGGCCAAGGCCGTTCGAGATCTGCCCGGTCCGATCTATATTCATTGCCACCACGGCAAACATCGCAGTCCCGCTGCAGCCGCCACCGCGTGCGTGGCCGCTGGATTGATCGACCGCGAGGCAGGTCTCAGTGTGCTGCAAGTTGCCGGGACGAGTGCCAACTATAGAGGCCTTTTCGAGTCCGCTCAAACGGCCAAGCCCTTGGGAAAAGCAGTGCTGGACCAACTCGACGCTGACTTTCCCGCGACCGCGAAATTACCGGTAACCGCAGAGGCGATGGTGGCCGTCGAGCATACTCTCGACCATCTCAAGTCATTTGAGAAAGCAGGCTGGAAGCTTCTGCCAGACCAGCCCGATCTGACTCCAGAGCATGAGGCGCTCCTCTTACGCGAACATTATGCCGAGTTGCTACGCATAGAGGCCGTGCAACAGCAACCGGAACGGTTTCGGCAATTGTTGAGTGCCGGGGAAACCGCCGCTCAAGAATTGGAAACAGCGTTACGAGCCTGGAGCGGTCCAAATACGAATGGACCAGTCCCCGCTGCCGTTCGTGCCGCTTTCCAAGCGGTGAATGACAACTGCAAGACCTGCCATCAAGAGTTTCGCGACGTACCGCTCAGTGAAAAAGGTGCGCGAGTCGAACTCGAGACGCGCTGAGTCGATGAGTAACAATGGCCGCGTGAAATATCGACTCGCACTTGCGAGTTAGCCGATCAGGATGGACACTGACAATCGGTTCCTGATTTCGCCGCGACAAGTTCGCAATATTTCCGCTCAATACGGCAAGGTGACGCTCATGCAACTCTCTTTCGGAAATCTGACTCTATCACGAACTGCGGGCCTGTTGATGCTCGCTGGGTTGTTTGTCGGCTCCCAATTCGTCCTCGCCGAGGAACCTGCCGAAAAGAAACCGGCTGCGGCGAAGGCCGCCGATAAGGCCGAGGTCAAATGGCAATCGTTGTTTGACGGCAAGACGATGGATGGCTGGAAACCGACCGAGTTCGGGACTGGTGGTGAGATCCTCGTCGAAAAGGGAAACATGGTCATCTCGTTTGGC
>JAQGHS010000692.1 GCA_028291605.1 Planctomycetaceae bacterium
AAGCTCAACGAGGGTGGCGCGCTGGTGCACGCACGCGGCCGCACTTGGGGTCAGCTCATCTTTCAGGATTTGTTCAAGAAGGAGCAGTAATCGATGACTTATGTCAGCTTCGGAGGAACAGCGTCAATTCAACATCACAAGATCGAAAAAATAGCTGTGGTGTGAGAGTTGCCACGCTGAAACTTACACGATCCGAAGTCAAGGAAAAGGAGAGATTTCGATGAGCATCGAAAACAATGTCGAGGTTGTGAAGAGTTTTCTCGCGGCAATCGGACGCCGCGATAAGCAAGGGTTGCTGGCGTTGTCTGCCGAAGATATTGAGTGGATCATTCCGGGCGAGGACTGGCCGCTGGCCGGCACGCACCGCGGACACGCGGGATTGGCGGATGTCCTTCAGAAGGCTAACGAGACGGTGGAAACTTCGTTCCCAGAGCCCCCCGAGTTCATAGCGCAGGGAGACCGGGTTTTGGTCGTCGGCTTCGCTACGGGGAGAGTCAAAGCCACGAATAGGACGTTCAAGGACGATTGGGTCTTCGACGTTACCGTTCGAGATGGGAAAGTGACGAAGATCCGGGAGTATATCGACACGCAGGCACTGGCGCGCGCCTCCGAGATGGACGCGAACCCCAGGTCCTGACCCATTGAGACCGATCCCACACGAAACGATTCGTAAAGTCTACGAATTAGCCGCAACGCCTTCGGAACCGTAGCCGTCGCCCAGGCGACTATCGCGTTCGAGCAGGAGCGGACTCCACGGCCCGCCACCCAGACGGCCGTCGATTCCGCAGCGCGGAGAGGACGCGTGTCGCCCTCGGTTCGAAACGGCTCGGAGGGCACGGCCCGAATTAAGAATCACGACCGCAGAAGGTGACGGACATAGAAGATTACCCGCGCAACTCTCGATTGACGTCGGACGTAGCAAGTCACAAGGAGATCTTATGACCTGTTCAATCATTGGGCTCGTCGACCGGTTCGGGGCTTCGCATCGGTCGAACTGGGGAAGCTAACGAGGGCGGCCTGCTCGTCCAGGCGCGCGGCAGCACGTGGGGCTGGCTCGTCTTCCCAGAACTGACACAGGTCGACTGATTACAGAAGTCGCTTGAAGGACAAGCTGTTCTTGAATGGCATGCTATTTGGCAAGTCCATCCATAGGAGGAGACTGGCTATGAAAATAGGATTTATAGGTGCCGGTACAGTAACTCGCACGTTTGGCCGTCATTTGATGACGGCTGGTCACACCCTTGTCGTATCCAATTCCAAAGGTCCGGAAACACTAATTGGTTTTGTCGCTGATCTCGGTGCAGGCGCCACCGCCGGGACGAAGCAGCAGGCAGCCGAATGCGATGTCGTTATTCTTGCGACCCGATGGGTCAGCGTCCCTGCTGCTCTCAAAGGGATTGATTGGAAAGGACGCATCCTGATCGACGCCACGAACGCACATGTTGACACTGTTCCAGACATCAGTCTGGCCGGCGTGACCAGATCGAGAGCCGCATTGAAGGGCCGCACTTCCAGCGAAATGGTTGCCGAAATGGCAGCTGGCGCACGGCTTGTTAAATCGATCAGCAACATTCCGATGGACTGGATACAGGACTTCTCGCCGACCAAACCTCGTACCGTCATCTTTACATCCGGTGACGACATCGAAGCCAAGAAACTCGTGATCGAGTTGATCAACAGCACCGGATTCGTCGCGATTGATCTCGGATCACTCGCAAAAGGCGGTGCGATGCACGAGGTTGGCGCTCCTTTGTCAGGCCTGGATCTCCACTTTGTCCGTCGGCTTCGGTAAGGCGCCTTCGGTTCCGTAGGCCCAGGCTCTTTATAAGCCAAAAGCCCTCAAAACCAACGGACAATGCAGGCTTTTCGCTGTCACAGTCAACGCTCTCGGCGTTTCCATATCTTCCATATTTCAGAAATTTTCCATATTTTACAAGCTTTCAGTGACAAATCTGTGACAAGACCCGTGGTTCTCCGCCATATTTCCCTACAATGCGTTTAGGTGATCCGAGGCGGACAGAAGGGCACCCGCCGGGCCGAGAAATACTTCAACAGGATTTTTAGGTAGACGCTGTCGGACCGGGAGGAAGGTGCATCCCCCCGGTCGAAACGAAGCTCGGAACCATCAATTCCAGGGCTGACCTTTGCCGAAGGACCAGTCTTCTTGTTTGACGAACACCATGTTGATGGTCACGTCGTCGGGGCGTACGCCGAGTTTGCTCTCCAGTTGGCTCACGATCTGCTGGTAGAAAGCGAGCTTCTGCTCCTTGGTATTGCCGACGGTGCTGGTCACCTGGATGAGCATGAAGCCGGGGCCCCGCTGCATGCCGAGGAAGGTCGGATCGTAGATGAGGTTCTCGGGCTTGTGTTCGTTGACGACGATGAACTTGTCTCCGTCCGGGGCTTTGAGGACGCCGACGATGCCTTGATAGACGATGTCGGCGGCGGTGGCGCGGAATTCGGCAGTCTTGCCCTGGTTCAGGTCGATACGTGCAAACGGCATGATAATCCCCAATGTTTAAATAGGTGAAGCGGAGCGCCGGTGCGGCAGTTCGCCGATCTCGAAGGCTACCAATCACTTGGTAGACTCAGATTAGGCCTTCGGTACCGTAGGCCCAGGCTTGCTTTAAGCCCAAAACCATCAAAACCGCTGGAAATGCAGGATTTTTGCTGTCTCAGTCAACGCTCTCGGCGTTTCCATATTTTCCAAATTATGTGATATTTTCCATCCGTTACAAGGTTTCAGTGACAAATCTGTCACAAGAATGTCTTAAAGAGTTGGTGAATCGACATCGTCTGCGGTCATTTATATGACCACTTTTCTGATATCCCCCTGCCCTCGTCTGTCATCCAATTCAATGATCTATAACGACGGTGAGGGTCCCTCAGAACCGGCTTTCAACGGCTCGAAAATCCAGCGGATTTTGAGCGTTATTTCGGTGAGAAAGCGGGGTACAACGGAGACTCAAATGGACACGCAACTCCTGAGCAACCTCGCGAAAGCACAGCGGGGTAGCCAAGGTTGCTGCAACCTGGGTCTACAGGAGGCATGTTCTACAACCAGCCATCTTTTCTGACGGATTCCGTTTGCTTCTCCGCCAATCGATTTGGCGTGCAATTTGACATTGGCTCGCTGATCCTCTCAGCATGAGCGACCAGCGCCGAGGATTCACCGATCGGCGATACTTCTGTTGCCTGACGTTCGCGGTTTCTCGCGCCCCTCTCCTCAGCCCTGCCGCTGCACCATCGCCTCGACCCACACCGGCACATAGGGGGGAGTGCAGCCCTTCGACACCGGCCAGTCGTGGTATAAGCCGATCTTCTCGCCAATTGCGACGGCGCGCTTACGGTGCTGGGGGTGATGGATGCCAATGGCGGCCAGCGTGTTGTTCATGGTCCACTGGACCTCAGGCAGCGCCTTGGGCATCTCTTTCTCGATGCGATCGAGCAGCGCGGGCAGGTCGAGGCCATCGGCGACCTTGTTCACGCGGCTGGCCGTGAGGTTCCAGCCCGCTCGGGCGGCCCAGCGATCCTTCGCCGTCATCCACTTCACACGCAGGACATCCTTCTCGGGATGCTGTGCGACGACATAAGCGTTCAGCCAGTCGGCCACCTGCGCGCAGGTTGTGGAGCGGGTCAACTTGTTGAGTTCGCTCGCGGAGAGCGACTGGGGCTGGATGATCAGCGTGGCGAGGAGCTGCGCTTCGACGTTGCTCGTGTTCCAGAGCTGGAGCGCCAGTTCCTGATCCGTCTTGATCTTCTTGGCCAGCGCGCGGATGTCGCCCAGTTTCACGCCGAACTGGTTGTCCGGCGCGCCCGCCTTCGTGTTGTGAGCACGCCGGGCGTCGTCGCCGAGTGACTTCAGCAGGGCTAGGATTTCAGTGATGGTCATGCCGACGATTATACGCGCGGCGCCCCGCAAGCCAACCCTGCGCGAACTCTGGTGACTGGAGTCACTGGCCCTTAGTGCTTCGTCCAAGCCAGGCTGTGTCTGACGAATCGTCCGTAGCCCCGGGAGGGGCGTCCGCATAAAGCCTGGGGCGCGAGCCCCAGGACTTGACGCCAAACGAACATCCAAGCCCCGGAGGGGCGACCGAAACCGGTATTGGATAATAGGCGGTCGCCCCTCCGGGGCTTGGATTTCCTCACACGCCGCGGACCTGGGGCTTCCGCCCCAGGCTTTATGCGGTCGCCCCTCCCGGGGCTAAGAATGCTCGAGCCGGGAATCTTTTGAATCACTTTGCCGAACCTTTTTCGACGATGCAGATCATGTGAGTGGGGGTACGAAACAGGATTCGGTCGGCCACAAAAAAGGGCGAGCTGCTGGAGCCCTCGGCGGTGTTGCGGGCGATTTCCGGGCAGTCGGCGGTGGGCTCCAGGATCACCGTGGTGCCGTTGGTGCTCTGGATATAAAGGTGGTCATTGGCGACGGACAGGCTGGCGTCCACCCGGCCTTCGCCGAGTTCCAGCCGCTTCCGCTTAATGACTTTGCCGGTCGCGATGTCGACCACGTCCAGGATGCCGCTGCCCGTGGCAGAAAAGAGCAGGCCTCCATGGACCACCGGCGAAGCCAGGCGATCGTCTTGAGGTCCACGCGTTTGCCAGAGGACTTCGGTGCGGATCGTCTCCTTGTCGTCACCGGGCAACAACTTGATCGCCACCAGTCGCCCTCGTTCCGCCGCGTAGATCACCCCCGCCTCGACGATCGGTGAACAATAGCCAAGATCAAACAGATCCTTGGCCAGCACCTTTCCATCTGCGCTGCGGACAATGGCACCCGCCGGAGTGACAATAACGGACTGCTCGCCCACAGTGGCCGCTACGGGGGTCCCATTGCGCGGCGGGGTGTCGGTTTTCCAGACGATTTCGCCGGTCTGCAGGTCGAGTGCCGTGAGCTGCTTTAAGTGCACAATCAGCAGTTTTCCCGCGATGAGTGGCGATGCACTATGACGCGACATGGACTGTCCGATAAACCGGATCCAGTTCCGTTTCCCGTCGAGGCGGTGTGACGAAACCATGCCATTCCCCAGCACGGCGTAGACGTTCTCGCTGTCGCAAACGGGTGTGCTGGCGGTGTTGCCTGTGGCCTCGGCTTGAGGCGGCGGGATGGCGGTGAGCTCCTCATCGTGCTGTTGTAATTTCTTAATCTTGTCCCGCAGCGCTGAGACATCAGCGGAGTTGGGATCGGCGTCCTGTGCCGTCTTCAGTTGTTTCTCCAACTCGCCGATTTCCTGGTGCACCTGTTTGGACTCGGCATGTTGCCGTTTGATCTCCTTGGCCTTCTCAGGTCCGAAAGCGACCTCGTACTCGTGCGGGCGATCCCAGAGTAATTCTCCATCCGACAAGCGGAAACATAACAACCGATCGGGTTCGACCATGACGAACGCACGCTCACCAGCCACGATGGGCGATGACAGGCTGCTGGCGGGGAGCTTGGTTTTCCAGGCAATCCCTGATTCGCGTGACCAGTGAGTCGGCGCGTCCAAGGCTTTGAATTCGCCCTTTCCGTCAGACCTCCAACCGACGGCATCCCCCGCGTTCGCCATTGGAAAAAGACCACTAACGGCCAGGGCCAGCATGCCGCAAGCGACGCTCGACAGCGGGGCTCTAGAATGACCCGCTCGGTTCAGGTCTCGGCACATGGACGTCTCCCCTGTTCGTGGCCATTAAAATGACACTGCAACGGGAAGCATATTCGTGCCGGGCCTGGCTGGCTAGACGAGATGTGATCGAGAGGAGAGGAGACTCGGGTGATGTCCCGCGGGGTGGACAAGGTTTCTGTACAATCTGATGTCACACTGCGGTGTCAGGCACGTCAATCACGCAGCAGTACCAGAAAAGGTGGCACATTCTGCTTGGGACCACGTGGGTCGGCCGTTATAACTTCCTTGATATTGCGCCCGTTCAGCTTCGGAGGCCAGATAAAGGTCCCGTCCTGTGAAATCAATGCCCGCGAGCAGTGCGATTCGTTCAATTCGCCATCGCTATCGTAGAGATCGTCGTGGGAGTTGACGAATTTGAATCGCACACTCGCGAACCCCTCGCGAAACGGTCCCGCATAGGAGAACACCGGAGGAATCGTCCAGGCTCCATGGACATCGATGTATCCCCATCTTTCAAAATCGTCGTATTCACCGCGCGGCGGATCATCACGACTCATATTCCAGGCACAGACCGCCGCCATGCCTTCCGAAAAACAATCCGCTCCTTTGAATTCATCTCGTGGTTCAATGACATAGTCACCCGAAGCGTCGATGAAACCCCAGCCCGGAGTTCCTGATTTGTCGTAAGGACAGACAGGCGCTAACCCTTCTTGAAACGCATATGCGTAGCGGAAACGATCGGGAATCTGCACCTCACCCTGCTTATTGATATAGCCAAAGCAAACTTCTGAGCCACCGTCGAACAAGGCGAGACCACCGTGAAAGTCGTCTATTAAGTTATAGAACTGCTCCCAACTCTGGCGGCTGAAAGCAATCGTACCGTCCTCGTTGATCGCCGTAAAAGTCGATAACGCACCCTCCGATTCAGGGATCGTCGCAATACAGATGCCGTCGGAAAAGGGACGCAAGTGATAGGACTCGTCTAACTGAAAGGAAACCCCAGTCACGATGTTCTCCATCAGGACCTTCGACTGCGCGCGTTTCTCGATCCAGCCGCCAGAATACCGCCATCCTGGTGCGCGGAAAGCGGGGCCGACGGCCCATTCTCCGGCACGATCTATTAGTGCGACAGTGTCAGCCGTAGGCTGAATCACTGCAAAACCAGTATCAAACGACTCGCCTTGGTGATTCCACGAGCACGGGCCAATGGCCATCGCTCCAGTCGGGTCAAGATAGCCGAAGGTGCATTTGACTTCGCCCCTTACAGAGGCGAGCCCCTGCTGAAACGGCAGCCCCAGATGATGCGGCCACTTCACACTTAACTCACCACGACTATTGATGTAGCCTGCTTCTGAAATAGCCGCGAGCCCCTCGCTAAAACACGGAGAGTACGAATTAGCGTCGCAAGGGCGCATCGGACAGAACCATCTCACAGCAAGCCCTTTCGTAATTCAGGCATCTGACAATTACGTGTCGCCAGCCACAACACAATGTCTCGCACGGTGGCTCATTCAAACGTGATGGTTCCAAAATACTTGGGAAGGTGAAATTGCGGTTTGGAGTTGGTCACCGGGGACCACGTCAGCCAGTGGGGGTGGCTGGAGTCGTCCGCGCATTTGTAGAAGTTGGCTCGCCAAGTGATGCCGGGTTTGGGATGTTCAACCTTGGCGTGCTTTTCGAGCAGACTTAGAGGAATTTTGTATTCCAGGGTCCAGGTCGTCGCACCGGCGATCTCGGGGTCGATCGGGCCTTTCAAAGAGTTCGCCGTAACGATGCTTGAAAAATCTTCGGCCGTGAACTTGTTGAATGTGGTGCCGGCGACATTCGCGTGCAGCAGTTTCAGCCCGGCGCAATTGGTTTCGAGGTTGAAGTAGTCCAGCTCCTTCCCCGCGCCGCCGGGTGCGAAAAAGAACTCGACACAACTATCCTTCCAGATCTCCTGCTGATGCTGCGTGCGCTTCGCCAGCACATATCTGTCTTCGACCTTCCAGATGAGGTAGATATGGTGGTCGTCGTAGGCGACCTTCGCCTGGGCTTTGGGCTGATGTGCAGGCGCGTCGCCCATGTAGTACTCGATTGTCAGCGGCGTGACACCCTTCCAGGCCGGTTTGTTCCAGTCGGCATCGATGGTCGGATTGTCTTTCATCCTCTGCACACGATAGGTGTTCTGTTTGACCGGGGGCAAGCTGGCCCAGCCCACGCGTTTGGTTTCACCGGGCATGGGAGGGTCCTCCGCCGCGTCTGCTTGTGGAATATTTGGAATAATCGCCGCCGCCAGTGCCAGTAGAGTCACGATGATTTTTTGCATTTCACACCTTGTGTAAGAGTTTGTCAGTGCCGGTTCAATCAGAGAGTCAGGCTGCGGCCGACGTGTTCAATCCGATTGGAGTTTTCTACCCCGTTTTAATTCACTGTTGAGTAGCAACTCGCCGTAGCCGCATCTCGCCAGAGTGCGGGCCTCGCCAGTCACTCGCCCTCGTTCTGGCGAAACGCGGCTACAACACAAGCCGTCACCAACGCTGCCAGAACTCTGGGCGAGTTCTGCTACGTTGGAGTTCAGGCCTCCGCGCTTACTTACT
The DNA here is from genome assembly GCA_028291605.1 of Planctomycetaceae bacterium. Classification (GTDB taxonomy): domain Bacteria; phylum Planctomycetota; class Planctomycetia; order Planctomycetales; family Planctomycetaceae; genus JAKFVC01. The sequence continues at coordinate 8,183 of JAQGHS010000692.1, forward strand.
TTTGCTGCGGCTGGCGGGGATCTTTTGCATTTCTGTGGAGAATTCATCCAGGAGATCCAGTGTGGCGGGTTTCTTGCCGCGGTGGAGCCAGGTTTCGTACGAGATGCGGACGGGCGCGGCTGGCAGAGGCTTGGTCCACAAGAGTCCGTCGCCGCCGATCATCACTGTGGTCTTCTTGCCGTCGGCCCGGATGCGCATCGCGATCTCCGACTTCTCTTTCTCAAACGTAGCCATGGTATACTCGTCGCTGACAACTCCGGACTTGGATCGCTTCCATTCCAGGGCTTCCATCGGCTTGGCGAATTGCTCGGCCAGCTTGGGAGGGGTGATGCCGCTGATCTCGAATAGAATCTGCTTGTCGTCGACATCAAACTTGACTGCGGTCGCCCCCTTGGGGAGTTGGAGATCGGCCGCTTCGATACCGGGCTGCTCTTTTTCTGAATCAGCTTTCTTAGGTTTCTGAAGTTGCCAGGAAGTCGTGGCGGCCTTGCCGACTATGATTTGAGTCTTGCCGTCTGGTAGGGGCCGCAGGTGCAATAGAACGTCCTGTTGCCCGCGGATATACGGCAGCCAAATCTGCTTTTCTTCGATCCGCCGGCCGGCTTCACGAGTCAGCCAGCCTTCGCTGGCCATTTCGGTGTCGTAGAATTCGGTCGCTTGTTTCAAATCGAGTTTCGTGTTGATCACTGCCTGCAGGTCCGTTGACGAATCGAATTCGATCCAGCCCGAGTCTGCAGGAACCGGCAATGACTTAGTCGACATATTAACACTCGTCTGCACGTAAACTTCCTCTGTCGAGTCGGCGGGATAACCGATCGAAGCCGTCAGCACGCTGCCCCCTTGTAACATCGAAATGCTGCGGGCGTCAGGTTGCTCGGCATAGGAGGAGCTCAGTCGCGTGTAGCCGGTCCAGCCCGCCTGGTGGAACTGCTTGAGCGTCGCCACCTCGACATCAGTCATCGAAGCTTTCGTGCGGTAGCTCAGGTTGGAAAACGAACTGTAGGCGCTCTTGGAATCGGTCGGCGAGACCTGCGGCAGCCAGCGCACATCATAGTTCCCAGCGAAGTTCAAGCTGACTTGAAGATCTGCAGCGCGGCCCGGTTCGGACCACGGCGTGAAAGACACGTTCAGTTCGCAGCCCTCCTTTTGAAATCGCAGTCCCGGCTGCATGGGGCTCGCGGGCAGTTCCGTCCACCCCGCCTCACTCAAATAGTGGTGGTAGAACATTTCTGCATCGGCGGGCGCGGTCTTCGGTGCCGTGTAGTAGGCAGCACTCAATTCGCTCATCATCGGAACGGCACCCGGCAGTCGCGGGAATGATCGGATATCGATCACCTTAACGAGCTGGGCGGAGCTGAGTGATTTCTTGGCCCCTACGGCGAGTGGCGTGAGAGTCGGTGGCGTGAGTGGCTCGATGCCGATCACTTTCGCTCCTTCCGGAGTTCCCCAGATGCGGACTCGGCCTTGTTCCGAGGCCACTAGCAGGGCCTGGCTCTCATGGAGCCACTGAAAGGCGACGGTACGGTCTCCATCCGCGTCGATGACTTGCACGAGGCTACCCGTGGCGGCGTCACGAATGTCGATGGAGTCGCTCGACAAGGTCGCCAGCCATTTGCCGTCCGGCGAGTATTCAATCCAGCCGGCAGCGGTGCCATTCAATTTCGATGCGGCAGGAGCGGCCTTCTGCACGTCCCAGAGCTGGAGCTTCGAATCACCATCATTGAATGCGAGCCAACGTCGATCGGGCGAGAGTCCCAGGGCGCCACTGGACACGTGCCCTTTCGTGAGCGTGGACTCCTTCTTGCCGGTCTCGACGTTCCAGATACTGGCTTCGGGACCCGCACAAGCGAGCAAGCTGTCGGTAAGAAAGAGCAGCCGGGCCAGTTCGCTGTCGCCCGCTTTAAAACTGGTCAGCTTCTGGCCGTCGCTAGCTTGCCAGATGATGACTTCACCCGAATAGCTGGTCGTCGCCAGCTTCTGAGAATCAGGCGAAACAGCCATTTCCACTAGCCGGCCCTCGTGGGCCTTAATCTCCTGCGCTTTGGCCTGATCCTTCAGCGTCCAGATACGCAGCACACCTTTCTGATCCCCCGCTGCCAGCCAGGTTCCGTTGGGTGAGAGGGCGACAGAACGAATCGGGCGTTCCAGTTCGTCCTCTTTAAGGCTTTCGATGAGATCGATCGTCGGCTTGGATTCAGCCGTGTTCCACAGCGTCAGCCGCACACCGCCCAGCGCGAACTGTTTGCCGTCCGAGGCGACTGCCAGGCCCTGGACAATCCCATCGCCAAAGCCGTCATAGCAAGCCAGCAATTGCAAAGGCTGGTGGCTGACGACTCCCCATTTGGCAATCTGTTCGGGAGTCGGCTTGGCCCGAGGTTTGACTGCGGCCACTGGGGTTGATGCTTGAGTTCCGGCCGGGGCTGCGGAGGCGGGATCTTGCACCGCGGCGGGATCGGCGCCCGCGGGCGAATTGGTACGTCCGTCTCCGGCGGCCTTTGTCCCGGCAGGCGGCGAATTGCCGCCACAGCCAGTCGCCGCCAGCATCAACACGATCATCCACGCGAGCCCGGAATGATGCGGACCGCTATGCTCAGCGGGATTCAAACTCGACAGCGCTCCGGCAGTGCGTGGCACAAGTTGGGGACGCGTGAGTTCCTGGGTGATTCGCGTCAAGCATCGATGCATTGTGAAATCCTTAAGAATGCGTGGGTATCGCTGGTCCGGGCATCTCGCTTGCCCGGACGATTCATGAGCCACCGGGTGCTCGCAGTCCGCAGGGTGGCCCAAGTCGCTGGCAACCTAAGTCTACAGCAAAACCGTGTAGAGTGAACGCCATCACCGGTAGCCCGAATCCATCCCGGTGACGCAATGTCTTCTAATCGTGGTCCAAGTCGCTGTATTCCGACACCTCGCCAAATATATCAATACACATTGATCCATCGGCCGATCTTGATATCATGAGATGCGACACCAGATGCTCGGTGTCGGAAGTTCGTGGCACCCAATACGGGGACGCACTATGTTTACGATCTACGGCAAGCGTCAAAAATTCTGTGATGGGCTTTCGCGGCGGAACTTTCTCAAAATTGGCGGCTTGGCCGCGGGGGGGCTGTCGCTGCCTGATCTGCTCCGCGCCGAATCGATCGCCGGCTCGCGAGCGACGGGCAAATCGATCATCAACATCTGGCTGCCGGGCGGTCCAACCCATATGGACACGTTCGATTTGAAGCCCGAATCTCCCCAGGAATACCGCGGTGAGTTTCGTCCGATCGAGACGAACGTCGCGGGTCTTGAGATTTGCGAACTCATGCCGGAGCTCGCGAAAATCGCGGACAAGTTCAGCCTCATCCGATCCGTGACGGGCCTGAACAATGAACACGCGCCATCACAGTCGGATTCCGGATGGTCTGAAGAATCGTTGCGTCCGATGGGAGGTCGCCCGGGGTTGGGTGCCGTCATGTCCAAAGTCTGGGGACCGGCGCAATCGACTCCTCACGGATCGGCACCGACCGCGATCGACTTGGGGAATTGGGCGAAACCCGGTTTCCTGGGCCCCTTGCACGCACCCTTCCGCCCGGATGGCCCGGGGCGTTCCAACCTCGCGCTCAATCGCTCCATCTCGATGAGTCGGCTCGACGACCGACGTACTCTGTTGAACGGACTCGACCGTCTGCAGCGCGACGTGGATTCCCATCGCTTGATGGAGGCCATGGACAGCTTTACCGACCGGGCCGTGGGAATCATCACTTCGGGTGAATTGGCCAAAGCCCTGGACATTCAAAGGGAAGATCCACGCCTGATCGCTCGCTATGGAATCGACGATCGTCGCGGTGATCACGACTCGCGCGTCTTTCTGATGGCGCGGCGGCTGGTGGGGGCCGGGGTGCGTTGCGTGACATTGAACTGGGGCGGATGGGATACCCACCAAAACAACTTCAATACGATGCGCAGCCAACTCCCGCGCCTGGACCAGTTGGTGTCCACGCTGATCGAAGACCTCGACAGCCGCGGAGAACTCGACAACACCATCATCATGATGTCGGGGGAATTCGGTCGCACGCCGAGGATCAGCACCCGCGAAGTCGGGCGTGACCACTGGCCACAGGCGGCATTCTACTTCCTGGCGGGCGGCGGAATGCGGCACGGCCAGGTGGTGGGGAGCACGAATCGCCTGGGCGAAGTCCCGAAGGACCGTCCGGTGCATTTGCAGCACATCTTCCACACGGTCTACCACCAATTGGGAATCGATACCAACGCGATCACGCTCACGGATCCGAATGGGCGCCCGCAATACCTGCTGGATCAACGGCAGCTCATTCAGGAGCTCGTGTAGCGCATCCCCCTGGTCCTGCGGTTGACTCACTGCGCTCTACAACACAACGGAGGCGCCCGGCGGACGCCCACCTGCGGTCGACTTAGGCCTGACGGGAGCCTCGCCCTGCCGCTTACTCCGGTTCGGGGGTACGCTCTCGCGGCCGCGGCAAGGGCGTGAACCAGGCAATGACGGCCATGACCAGCGTCAGTGCTGCCATCAGGAAGAAGAATGCCGAATAGGAGGCTGTGGCTCGCCGGAGCAGCGATACCAGCAGAGGCCCCGAGGCGGAAGCGAAGACCGTCAACATTTGCGCGACGCCTTGGATGCGGCCCAATTCTCGTCGGCCGTAGAGCTTGCCCCAGGTTGCGAAAAACAGAAGCGCTACGGCTCCGGAGGCGATCCCCAGGCAGACCGCGTAGGCATAGGCATGCCAGACCTGGGTGGCAAACGGAAGTCCGCAGAGTGATACCGCGGTGAGTAACAGGCACGCCGCGAGCAGCGAGGTCAGTCGGACGTAATTGACCAGCCATCCAAAAAACAGCTTCGCCGTCAGGCCAATCACCGAGACGCTCGCCAGGATGTTGAAATAGACTTTTTCATCGAACCCGCGCTCTTTGAAAATATCCACGTTAAACAGCGAAATGCCGGCATAGATCATCCCCCAGATCGAGATCGTCAGGCTGAAAACCCAGAACGCCGGAGTGCTCAATGCTTCCACAAATGTGCTGCCGCCCTCGGCCACTTTGACGACGTCGATTTTCGGTGGCCGCTTCAGCAGCAGTGCGGTCAGCGACAAGATGATTAACGAGACGCCCACCCAGCCCCAGACAGTGCGCCAGTCGGCGTGGCCGTCCGTCAGCGCCCAGCCTATGCCCTTAATGAGGATCAGATGGAACGGCGTCGAGACGATCGAATAACACGCCATGGCGATGCCAATGCGATAGGCGTCGAACGACTTGCCGACAATCGTAATGCTGACGACCGATAACGCACTCTGCCCCAAGCCGCGGGTCAGGATGATCGCCAGAAACAATTGTTGCCAAGTTTCAATGGTGCTCATCCATAAGACGGACAAGCCCAGCAGAATGAGGTTTCCGGCGAGAATCAAACGACGATCGAGTCGATCAAACAGCCAGCCGACCGGCAGACAAAACATGGCACCGATCAATGTGCCCCAGAGATTCAACGAGGCATAAAAGACGCGGCCGTTGGGATCTGCCATGTGCAGTTCCTTCAGCAGCGGCTCGGTCACCATCCCCAGGCCATGGGTACGACCAGGATAGGTCGCCGCCATCGCGATGGCGCCCACCAGGATCGTCAGCCATCCGAAATTGGCAATCCGGAAAACGAGGGATTGTGGAGCTTGCTCAGCGACTACTGCGGGCTCGACCAGCGTCGACATGGTTCACCGGAAATAAAGGTGATTCCGTTGCGGTTCCGGGCACTTGCTGCGCAACCACTCATGAAATTCTCGGTAATGCTGCTGATATTGTTGGCCGCCATCCGAGCGCGCGTTGTAGCTGATAAAGTAACCTCGACGCGTCTGCGTGCCCGTATTGGAAGCAGACCTGTGCGGAGTGAAACACGAGAAGATGGCCAAATCACCGGGATCGAGCAACAGGGGGACAGGCTCAGCCGGCAGATCTTCGGTGGCCAGATAATGATGCTGACCGTCCTTGGGGGACAGGTAACCCTTCCGGTGCAGACCCGGGAACACTTCCGTCGGGCCACTCTCCTTGATAAACGGATCAATGGCCACCACGACCGATAAGAACGACTCAGGAAAACCAGGCCACCCGATCCAATCCTGGTGCAAGGTGGCCCCCGACACGCCGGGCAACTTGTATATTAACTTGTCCTTAAACAGTTCGGCAGGTTCGCCGTATAGATCGTGCAGCACATCCAGGATCCGACGGTCCCGAGTAAACGCACGGGCAACTGGGGATAAATCCGAGATCGGATCAATCACCTCGAACGTGTTGTCCCCGGTCTCGTGATGCGGTCTGAAGCGGACCCGCATGTTGTGGATATCGATGCACTCGGAGTGTTCGGCCTGCACGCGATCCACATCTGCGGACAGGTCGCCAATCTCCGCAGCGGAAAACACATTCCGGAGGATCAGATACCCTTGCTCCTGATAAAACTGGACCTCTGCGGTAGACAGCGCGGCGGTAGACAGTGCAGTGGCGGCTGGAGGCATCGCAATGTCAGAATTCACCCAGCACCTCGCCTCCTTGCCGAGTCGCCAGATTTCTCCAGATCGTCGTGGAGATGTTTTCTGAGATAAACCGTACGGCCCCATCGCACATCGCGGCGTGCACACCACCGACATGCTTACTCCGGGCCGTGCTGATCCCATGACCCGTCGAGCCGAACTCACCGCCGGAAGCGAAGTTGCTGACGCAGTCAGGATGCAGGTGATCGTTTGGCGGATAGTAGTGATTGTAGCTGGTGCAGCGCGGTTCGCCTGCCACCCAGGAGTACATCCGGCGCTGGCTGCCGTTGATCTTCAGGGCGGCGGCACAGTTCGCATCGTTGGGCTCGCCCGTGGCATTGACGAACATCGTCTGCGCATCGATTGCGGCACTCGAGGCGACAGTCGCATTCTCAGCACCTGCCCCGAGAACGCGTTCTGACGCAGCGACTGTATTGCTGCTCCCATCCTTGATATCTGTAATCTTGATCTTGGACATTGCAAAAAAGGCGCCATCGGCCTCGTACGGCGACCCCATCCAGCCTGTCTTTCCGGTGGAGGTCCCCGTCCCCAGGCAGAATGCATAGTTCGTCGGAGACAGCGGCCCCGTGATGCCATACGCATTGCTGCAAACCGACTGACCCGCGTCGCTGGGACAGAGGAAAGACGGCACCATTGTGCTCGCGGCCACCGGAGCCGTAATTCCATACGGCGACACCAACTGATACATCGTCTGCTTGAGATCGATCGAATTATAAACAGCGGTCTGCTCGAGATAGGGGGTCAGGAAGGCCAGCGTCCCCCAGAGATCAAAATAACGGGGAAACCCACTGATCTGGTCGCCGCGAAAGCCAGGCGGCAGGTAGGTCATGGACGCCTCGTGATTATGAGCGGCCAGGATCAGTTGCCGGAGATTGTTCTTGCACTGCGTGCGTCGCGCAGCCTCTCGGGCCTGTTGCACCGCGGGCAACAAGAGACCAATCAACACGGCGATAATGGCGATGACCACCAGCAGTTCAATCAGAGTGAAACCCCGTCGGTCCCGCAACTGTAGTCGATCTTTTCTGCAATCGCTGCTACGTAATTGCTGCATCTCCCTCAACTCCCTTGGCAATTGGCGAAGTCAGGTCAATCTCACATTCTGTCGAATGTCAGATTATTGAGCCGTCGTCACCGGTCTGTCAAGTTATGCACACAGGTTTTTCGGGGAGATACCGAATCACCTCACCGCACATGCTGAGGAGTGAGAGTGCGCCCAGTTTGTCTGGCGCAGTTCCGAAGGGAAACGGGAGGGCGGGGTACCCTCTGGGTCCCTCGCCCTCCCGAGATGCTGACGCTGGCTCGTGAGCGGCACGGCGCTAGCCGCCGGTTCTTCCAGAGCAATCGAAATCCAGAACCGGTGGCTAGCGCCATTCCGCTCACCAAGCGCAGACCGTGGGCTCACGCCCACGGCCAAGTTCCTTCGTCCCTATCGGGACTGAATTCGTCGCCATCATACCGGCGAGCTCACGCCGCAACTGGATGGCATTCCCGTCGCCGCTGCAAATTGAGTGAACTGGCCGGCCACGCCCGCTGAGTCCAAGGCCTGCCAGCTCTGGTTGGAGATCGACACCCGCTCGCCACGCTTGTAGACCACTCCGCGATCGTCCTGGAGCGATGCGAATGGCCCCTTGTAAACGACGTCCACACATTGCGCAAAGGGATCCTGCTGGGGCAGACGGGCTTCGATCATCGTCTCGCGCAGCTCGGCACCGTTCACGTTGAAGCAGGGATTGGAACCGAACTTCGTCAACGCAATTTCCTGGAATCCCGCAGTGCTGAGCGCCTGCAACAGCTCAGAAGTCATCGGCACATGCTTCACGACGGAAGCCCGTCCCGGCAGATCGAGTGCCGCATCGTCGACGAAGGCATCCGCGGTCAGTTGATGCACATGAATCTTGCCTCCGGGCTTCAGATGTTGCCGGACCGCCTGCAACCGCTCCAGCACGGCCTCATGGGTGGTGGGCAGGCTGAACGCACCGCGGATGCGAATTTCATCGCATTGCTCAGGCGGCGTGAAAGCCTGGCCCATTAAATACTGATAAACCACGGGTTCGTGCGCCGCGGCGACAGCCGACGCATCCCCCCCAGTGACCTGCTCGGCTGACTGGCCGTTGCCACGATGATCGATATCGCCATCGAGCACGTAGAACTCCCACAGACGATGATCGAGGTCATTCACCCAGAACTTCGTCTGCTTGGCATAGCAGCATTCCACTCCCTCTTCACGCTCGGTATGAATCCCCGCTTCTTCCAGCCGTCGCTGCACGTCGACGAGCGCTTCGGCGTTGGCATAGCGAAATCCCACATGGTTGAGAGATCCATGCAGACCTGGAGAACGCGGCTCCAAGGAAAACACCAACGGAGGCGAATCGAGTTCGAACTTGGCATAGTCCGCTCGACTCTTCGCGGGGGGGACTCCCAGCAGCCGTTCGAAGTAAGCCACGGCCTGCGGCAGATCCGAAACATTCAGCGAGAGATGAAACCGCACGGGCACCGTAGGGGCATCGGGAGTGGTTTCAATCTGATAAGTGTCGACGGTGGCAGTTGACATGCAGTGGACTCCGAGTAAACAGGCCTCATCAGTGGAGCGACCAACCAGACGCGCTCCGGCGACAATGCAATTCATCTACGACTGGAACGAGTGCGAGGCGGCGGCGCCCACGCATCGAATTCGGATCTCAAAATGTGGCATCCTCGCGGGACACGACCCCGCACTGAAACGCTAACCCCGCATAGATCCTCTGTCAACCGGGAACTAGGTTATTGTCTCGTCCCCCCATTCCGGAACCTTTCGTATTCGAAGGGGTAAGATTCACCATTCCCACCCAGCCCGCAATCTCGTGCCACGGCTTCTTCGCGACTCTACTTAGGATCCGCGACAGAATAAGTTGATTCTATTTAGACCGACTATTAGCGATACGATAATTCCAGTCGCCGTGAAATTTAGCAGGCTGAATATTGACGGATCCCAGTTCTTGGTTCGTGACTT
>JAQGHS010000737.1 GCA_028291605.1 Planctomycetaceae bacterium
TGATCGTGCCCCTCACCCCCAACCCCTCTCCCCGGGGTACCAGGGCGAGGGGAGCCCCGTCATTGCAAAAAAACTGTGCGAGCCCCCGAGTACGGCAAGAAAACCAGGCAGCGTCGTTCACGAGGCACGAACTCAATAGAAAGCCATCGCGTTGGAATCTCAATTGGACATTCTCGTGGTCGCTCCGCACCCCGATGACGCGGAAATCGGCACTGGCGGGATGTTACTGACATCACAGCGAGCGGGATTGAAAGTCGGCGTCATTGAGCTGACCAGCGGCGAACCCACTCCCCACGGCAGCCCCGAAATCCGAGCCCGTGAAACGGCGGCCTCCACCGCGATCTTGAAGCTCGATTATCGCGAGAATCTCGGCCTGCCGAATCGCAGCCTCGAGGCCAACCTGGAGGCTCGTCGGGCCCTGGCCGAAGTCTTCCGGCTGACTCGTCCGAAAACGGTCTTCGCCCCCTATTGGGAAGACGTCCATCCGGACCACGTCGCGGCCAGCCAACTGATCGATGCCGCTCGGTTCTGGAGCAAGCTGAGCAAGACAGATATGGCCGGTAGCCCCTATTGGCCGCCGCGGATGCTCTATTACTGGAGCATCCATCTGCGGATTCATCCGAAACCGGCGTTTGTGTTGGATATCAGCGACGTGATCGAGGACAAGATGGCCTCCATCAAAGCCTACGAAAGTCAGATGATCACCGGGCGGCCGACCGCGTTTCCCACGGTCCTAGACGACATCCGTGATCGGGCGCGATACTGGGGCTGGACTATTGGGAAGGCCTATGGCGAGCCGTTTGGTTCGCGTGAAGACATTGGGCTATCGACCATTACCTCGCTGGTTTGAACGCGGCAAAACGCGGAGCGATTGCGGTAGATGGGAGGGCGAGGCTCCTGCCGAGCCGCAAGCGTCGCTCGGCCCTCGCCAGACTTAGCGGCTCGGCGGGGTACCCTCTGGGTCCCTCGCCCTCCCATCTACCGGATAATCTCCGCTCTTCTTGGAAACTGGCCTCAATGTTGTCAAAATGCGGACTCGACTGCAGACGGGCGAATTGTCTCTGATCCTGTGGGTTTGAAGTCGTTATCAAAGCGAAAGAAGTCTCCCTTGGCCGCACCGCAGAATCCAATCAATACGATCTTAAACGTCGATTGTGTCGCCGCACTGGCCGTCCTGCAGGCCGAGTCGGTGGATCTGGTCTTTGCCGATCCCCCCTTCAACATTGGCTATGACTACGACGTCTACGATGACGCGCAGGATCAGGACACGTATTTGAATTGGTCCGAACAATGGATCGCCGGAGTTCATCGCGCCTTAAAGCCGGACGGGACATTCTGGCTGGCCATTGGTGACGAGTACGCCGCCGAATTAAAAGTGATGAGCCGCAAGATCGGCTTCACCTGCCGTAGTTGGGTGATCTGGTACTACACCTTCGGCGTAAATTGCAAAAAGAAATTCAGTCGCTCACACGCGCATCTGTTTCACTTCGTCAAGGATCCGCAGAACTTCACGTTTAACGATGAAGCGATCCGAGTCCCCTCGGCGCGGCAGCTCGTCTATAACGACAAGCGGGCCAACTCCAAAGGACGCCTGCCCGATGATACCTGGATCTTGCGGCCACAAGATCTGCCGGCGGGTTTTCAACCGACTGACGACACATGGTACTTCCCCCGTGTCGCCGGAACATTTAAGGAGCGAGCCGGCTTCCACGGCTGCCAGATGCCGGAACAACTGTTGGGGCGGATCATCCGCAGTTGCTCGAACGAGGGTGAATTGGTTCTCGACCCATTTTCGGGCAGCGCGACGACGCTGGTCGTGGCAAAGAAGCTCGGCCGGGAATTCCTGGGATTTGATCTCTCAGAAGAATACGTCGAACGTGGACGATCACGTCTCGAAAAAGTCAAACCTGGGTCCAAATTGGAAGGCGCGGCGGAGCCGTTAGTGAGCGCACCAGCTACTCCGCCTAGTGTGGAAAGTATGGTTCCTGCTTCCGTACGAACCCGGCGCAAGAAAACAGTTGCAGCCGAGCCGACGCTGCCCTTTGGTTTGGATGAAGCGGTTCAGGCGAGGTGAGAGATAATGTCGGAATTGCGATCCCAGTTGAATGGAAATCAGCAAAGATAGTCGTTGATCGCTCCGCGATCATAACGCGATTGCACGACAGAGCTTCGTTGATCATTCAACCTCGACACTGCGAATGCGTTATGATCGCGGAGCGATCAACGACTATCTTTGCTGTCGAAGCAACTCACGTTGCCGATGCTGATCGCACCGAGGTCAGACGCTCCAACAAGAGTTGAGCCCCCCAGACAATCCCCAGGACCGCGCCCCCTCCACACGTGATGCCAATCAGCGCGGGCCAACTGTGATGATCCGGGTAGTAGGTCGCCAACTGGTCTGAATAAACCCAGAGACCGAGCAACGGCAACAGGTATGGAACAAAGCCCTCGCGGAACAAACGGATCAGAGGGATTCCCAGGTAGCGCATGCCGACCGGTAGAATGATTCCCAGTTCAAACACGATGATCGGAATCGAAGTCCCCCAGGCGACTCCGTAAACTCCCATGTATTGGGCGAGAATCAGGCTCAGGACCAAATTGACGATGGCCTCAGCCAGGTAGACCAGCGCGGGGAGCCGCGCTTGTCCCAGGCCGAACAGGATCGCTCGCAAAACACCGACGGGCAAGGCCACGACCTGGCCGATCATCAGGATGATTAGCAAACTCGGTGTTTGTTCGTAGCCAGCCCCCATCCAGGTTTCAATCAGCGCCTTACCAAAGTAACTCGCGCCAATAAAGATTCCCGTCGAGAGCAGGAATGTCACCCCCAACGCTTTGCAGAGCAAGTCGCGCAGATTGGCCGCCAGGACTTGAGACTGCAACGCTCCGGCTGTGGACATGCAGATGTGGCTAATTTTTTCGATCGGCTGTCGCAGGAACTGACACAGTCGCAACGCAATGAAATACGAAGTGATCGCGGACTCTCCGAGAACAACTCCGATCACGACCGTGTCGGTGGCGTAGATCAACTGCTGAGCCACGGAACTCAGGAAGGCATAACCGCTGAATGAGCAGCATTCACGGAAGACTTCCCAATTCAGGTGACTGCGGCGGATAGAGAGTTGCGGCAACTGGCGATACGCGAGCAGCAGATATCCCAGGTTTTCGATCAGAGTGAGGACCCAGTAAATGGTCGCAATAACGATCAGGCCCCATTCGCGCTGCAGAAACACGACGATTAAGATCAGCCGCGTGATGTCGACCGCGAATGACACTCCGCGTTCCAGATCAAATCGGCGCAATCCCATCAATACGCCGCCAAAGACGCTGCCAACGAGTCCGGTCGCGACATTTAATCCCAGCATTAGAATGACCAGCCGGATCTCCAGGACCGAGTGTGTCTTCCAGATGGAGAAGTACGGTACGAGTGCCGCGATCACGCAGGCGCCCGTCAGTGCGATCACCCCTCCTGCAGCGTAGATATAGAAGACCAGCGAGCTGACTTCATTCAGCTTTTTCCAGTCCCCGGCCGCCGAGTATTTCGCCACGTAGCAACTAATGGTCTGGCCGAAGCCCAAATACAGTAGACCGGCGTAACTGGCCAGGCAATTGATGAAGACCCAGACGCCGTACTGTCCGTCCCCTAATTTATGGATGACGAATGGCATCAAAAAAAAGCCAATGACCAGGCTGGCCGCGTGGACGAACCAACTGGCGCCCACATTCCACTTCATCGACCTTCCAACCGAAGTCATGTGTTACTCAACATTTCAATAGAGATTCAGTAACAACACAAAACCGACATTAAGAACTCACCCTCCTGGAGGCGTGACGTTGATAATGTCGATCAACCGTGTTACTGCCAAGATTTATTACGTTGTGTAGCCACGTTCGTCAGAACGAGGGACCTGCCCCGCGAGTCCCACGCTCGGGCGAGCGTGGCAACTCTTCTAAGAATCCCGGGGCTTACGCCGCCGGGCTCACCTAATGCATTTCATTACTCGATTGAAATCAAGCTAACTGCAGCCCAGGCTGTGCCCCTGCACTGACCGCTGGTCGGGGTTCCGGTTTCTGATGGACGTATTTCACCAGCGTGATCTCGTTACCCTTCGAATTATGCTCAACCTCGTCCATAAAGCTGCGAATCAACAGCATGCCTCGACCGCCGACGCGCATGAGATTCTCATCATCGGTCGGATCTGCGACGCGGTGTACGTCATAGCCCGGGCCTTCATCACGCACGACATAGCGCAACATTTCGCGACTGGCCGTGGCCTGCACATAAACCCGACGCGCGGCATACGCAGGGTCGTAGCGACGCTGGTCCGCCAGATCATAAAACAGCGTTTCGTCATCCTGCCGCAGTGCCGAATCCAATTCCAGGTTGCCGTGATAGATTGCGTTAGTCAGTGTTTCATGCAGTGCCACACCAATTCGCAGGACTTGCGTGTCGTCACACAGTTTCATGGTGGCGAGTTGATCCTGCAGCCACGTGATTAACGGTGTGATCAGCGCCACATCGTTCTCCAGTACGAAGTGGGCACTTTGCACCGTCAGGCTGCTGATCAGCCGCCGCCGGCTGAGTCGCGACTGAGACAGTGCCAGGACATTGCCGACGGTTTCAATCAGCCGGTGATCGATGTCCTGCTTGGCGATGTAACTCGCCGCCCCGGCTTCCAGAGCCCGTACGGCCGTGGCTTCGCTGCCGCATCCCGTGATGACCACGACGGGTACGCCGGGGCAAAGTGTTGCCGCCCGTTCGACCAGTTCCAAGCCATCCAGATTCGGCATCTGGAAATCGGTGACGATGGCATCGAACGAGGCCTTGCCGATTTCCTCCAATGCCTGCAGACCGTCGCTGGCATAGGTGATTTTAACGTCTGCGAGCTGCCGTGTGAGCAGTGCTCCGACGAGACGACGTTCCACCGGGGAATCGTCCGCAACGAGAATGTTTGGCATGAGTTGGCCCTCCACCGCACAAAGTTAAGAAATTGTACGGTTCCCAAGATTCAAAGCCGGGCAGACGTACAGACAAATAAAAATATTAAACTCGCCATGGCACGAGAAATGATTACTCGCGGCAGGCCGAGGCGTTTGTTACGGTCAATAAAAATGTCTTTCACTATGATCAGGGGCCGTAGTGATTTCGGTTCGTTAATCCTGATTGACAATGCATTCCAGCTCGGCATCAACTTCTCGCAGCGCCTCTTCCAGCTTGGCCAGAATGTCGGGTGCCTGAGTAAAGTCGGACGCCTGGCCACTGCGTTCCAGATCTCGTGCGGTAGTGAAGGCCTGAGTGGCCGCCAGACTGCTAACCATTCCCTTCAACTGATGAGCAGCCCGCTGGACCAGTTTGGAATCCTGCCGGGTCACGCCTTCACGCAATTCGGCAACGACTTCCGGACAGCATCCGCGGTATCCTTCCAGCAACTCCCGCAACAGTTCACGGTCCCCATCCAGTCGCTTCCAAAGTGTCTTGCGATCTATGACCGAAGGAGCAGTCGTCTCCCAGGTGATCGCCGACGAAAGCAGCGAGGATTTTGACTTGGGCATAATAAACGTCTCTTCGCAATGAGGATCGCGAGCGCCTGCAGACTGGCCTTTCGCGACAACCGGTGCAGGAACACGTTCATCGAGATCAATCGTGTCCGCATCAACCGCAACTGCAATTGCAACTGCAACTGCAGGGACCGGACGAGCACTAATCGACAATCGCCCCAGGGCCGCAAACAATTCATTGCGATTCACGGGTTTCGTCAAATAATCATCCATGCCAGACGCGAGGCAGCGTTCACGGTCGCCCTTCAGTACGCTGGCCGTCAGGGCAATGATCGGAATATGCCGATCGGTGGTCTCTTCCTGCCTGCGGATGATGGCTGTGGCCTCGAGACCACTCATGCGCGGCATTTGCATATCCATCAGGATGACATCAAAAGTGGGATCCTTTTCCAGAGCCTCAACGGCCTCGTTGCCATCACCGGCCACGGCCGTTTCATGTCCCTGCTTCTTCAGGAATTTGACGATCAACTGCTGATTGACGGGGTTATCCTCAGCAACCAGAACCCGTAGCGGGCGTGTCGGCATTACCGGTGCACTGGGCAGCGACTGTTGCGCTTGTGCCTTATCGAGCTCAGCTTGCGAGACCCGTTTGACGGCTGGATCGGCGATACCCAATTGGACGGTAAAGTGGAATGTGCTGCCCTCACTAATGACACTTTCGACCCAGATATTGCCGTGCATCAGTTCGGTGAGCTGGCGTGCGATCGCCAGTCCCAACCCGGTGCCGCCATAGCGTCGAGTGATCGATTTGTCGGCCTGTTCGAACGGGATAAAGATCGCCTGGTGCTTGTCTGTGGGAACACCAATACCCGTGTCCTGTACAGTAAAATGCAGAGTGGCACGATCCACGCTCGTACGCGGTACGACCACGCCGGCGGGGGCACCTGCCACACTGTCGAGTTCCCAAATCGGGACTTCAACCTTGTTAATGGACTGCAACTTCACCGAGCACCGTACAAACCCTTTGTCGGTGAATTTGACGGCATTGCTGACCAAATTGACGAGAATGTGACGTAGCCATTCCGGGTCGCCGACCAGGAGTTTGGGGATGTTCGCATCGATTAAACAGCGGAAATCCAACCCCTTCTGCCGACTGCGAAACATCAGCGGCTTCAGGCTGTCACGCAACCAGTCGCCGAGACTGAAATCGACTCGGTCCAAGATGATCTTGCCCGCTTCCACTTTGGCAAAATCGAGCAGCTCATTGATAATCGTCAGGAGTGATTCGGCCGATTCCTTAACCGTCTGCAGGCAATCGCGTTGTTCGCCATCGACAGCGGTATCCAGTGCGAGTTCGGTCATCCCGATAATGCCATTCAGCGGAGTCCGCATTTCATGGCTCATATTGGCCAGAAATTCGCTCTTCGTACGATTGGCCGTTTCAGCCTGATTGCGGGCTTCACGGATGACCGCTTCGGCCTGTTTCAAAGCGGAGATATCGGAGATGGTTCCCAGGAAACCAGTGATCTCGCCAGTTGTCGAACGCAGGGGTACGACAGATCCGTGGACCCAGGTAATCGTTCCCTTGGGGGTCATCCAGCGGCAGTTGATCTGCAACTCTTCCCCGGCTCGAGTGTTCTTTTGCCAGGCTTCCAATTCGCGTTCACGGTCCTCGGGATGAATCGCCTGCTTCCATCCCGAACCCAGTGCCTGCTGCCGGGTCAAACCCGATAGCTCGCACCATTTTTCGTTGACGAAGACACAACGCCCTTTGGCATCCGTCTCAAAAATACCGGCCGGCGAACGCGCAATTAATGATTCATAGCGGGAATAGAGCTCACGCTGCTGCGCTTCAAACTGTCGACGTTCGGTGATGTCCCGAGTGAAGAAGCGAGTACTGACCAGTTCGCCGTCGCGTCGGTGGACATTGGAGTCAATCAACACGTGTTTGACCGCACCATCACGGCAGCGCAGACGAGTCTCGTAGTCATGCAGCAACTCACCGGCCCGCAGGCGGGTCAGGACTTCGCTCATCGAGGCGGCGTCGGCGTGAAATTCGGTAATGTGATGACCGATGTAGTCTTGCGGGGCGAATCCCAGCAGATGCAGTTCGGCTTTATTGGCCCACAGAATGCGCCCATTGGGGGCCACCGAGCACATGCCAATGGCTGCATTTTCGCAGAAATCGGCGAGCAGTCGCTCTTGAGGCGTTGGACGTGACGCTGCCATGTCGGCTTGGCGATTCCGATCCCAACGCGCCAGCCGTCCCAGGACCATTGCCAGCATGGAGGCAATAATTCCGTGACTGGTCAACATCACACTTTCAATAATGCCCAGGCCCAACACCACGATGTTCGCTCCCACGGATCCGGCCGTGCCGTCTTCTTACACCTGCTCCCGATAGGGAAGTCAAAGTGGCCTAATTACAAGAAGTCTCGGCGTGGTCTTAAGGAAACGTAGCTCGGAATGCTCCGTGGCAAGGAAGAAACATCGCAGTCGGCAATGTTTTCCAGCCGGTCAAATCGCTATGACCGGCAAAGTCGGTGAGGGGTGTACTGGGCGCGGATATACTTGAGTGGACAGGCAGTTCAACTGCAGCTCGCGGAGTCTACGACACCTGCCGCAGGGCATGTGTCCTTGAATCTGCGTGAGAGGACCGCCAAGCAGTACGCTCAGGCGAGCCCGCCCGCCTGGTCTATGTGTATGGAGCGATGGGCGAACTCAATTCACCCATTCGCTCAACCGCTTCTCAATCATCTCCGCGGCTTCCTCCAGGCAACCGGGCGCCAACAAGGCCACTTCCACCTGATAGAGGGCCTTGTTGTACGCCTCGCGAGTCGGCATATAGCAATTGCGAGCACCATTCACCATCACCGTAATGATGACTGGGCGACCGGCGAATCGTTTGCGCAGCCAGGTTTGCAAGGCGTTGTACGGTTCGCCTTCCAAGGCCACCCACAGCGCGTCACCCAATCGCCACAGCCACACCGACAAGGGGTATTTGTCCTGTTGCGGCAGGTACCGTAGCCGATCCAGTTGACGACGGCTGCGTTCGCACATCGCGCGGACATCCCGTAACGCAGCCTGGTCACCGGCGGCCAGGGCGTCACGCTCGCGGATTTGCAGGTCTGCAAACTGGCGTTCGGCCTCCGGCATCGTCGGGAGGCCCGGCAGATAATCGACTTCGATGGGCTTGTGCGAGTAGGTATATTTTCGCGACTCGGCGACTCGATCGGGATCTTGCGGCCGAAATTTCCAGCTTCCCAAAGTCGCACCCGAGATCACCGGGCCGGCATAGTGATGGTCTTCGCCAGGCTTCGGTAGACTTTCGAGTGCACTGAGGACCGCGTACCCCACTTGCCGTCCATTGCGATCCGCGACGCGCACGTCCCCGGTGTATCCGTCCCGCGGGCCGACGTCTCCGCACGGAGACAGCAGGAACGCACAGGGAGCATTGGTCGTCAGCTCGATGACTTCCCGCATGGCCCCAATATAGTCGGGACTGATGAGGGTGTTCTCATACGCCAGGGTCGTGGGATGACATCCATAATTGACGATCGTGGCAATAGTGTGATCGCATCGATCGGTCACCCGAATGGCAATCAGCGAATTGTCGCACTCGCCCTCGGGATTGAATCCACACGCATACAGTCCGTTCTGATCGTCATAGTAATCGCGCTGATGCCCCATGTTGCAGCTCGTCATGGCGTACGTCATGACCACCGGCTGCAGGCTGGCAATCGCAGTCAGACTGGCCATTGCGAGTTTATTTGGCAGTTCGTCCAGATAGGGGCCAATCAGTTCGCCCCCCGGCAAATGTGCCCGATCACGGACCAGGTGACCGCCGCCATGCGTGTGAGAAAAGGCAATGACGATCTGCTCTTCCGGAATCCCCGTCAGGTGGCTGACTTGATCGAGCACTTCCTGCATTTCCAGGGGTCGAAACAGGACATGATCGAGGGCAATGATTATCTGGCGATCGGCGGGATTCGTCGTTCCGTCGGGTTGAATGGCGATCGCCGTGGCCGTTAAAGGACGATGCACCCCCGACGCTTGATCTTCGAGCGCGGCCCCCCACATGCGGTGATAGATGCCGACCGGCGGCGTGACATTACAGCGGGCAATACCGAATCCGCAACGCGTG
>JAQGHS010000751.1 GCA_028291605.1 Planctomycetaceae bacterium
AACTCGACCAAAATCCGCTCTCTGTGGTCGAGGCTGACATATTTGTAACCCGCTGGATGTGCCTCCAGTCGTGATCATTGGCCAGTCGTTTGGGAAATCGAAGTCTCCAGTATGCACGCCACTGCGTTTCTAAAGAAGCCTGATCAACGTCCGCTCGGGCCGATGGTGGCGTTGTTTGGAGCGGAGCGGTTCCTGAAATTGCGGTCGCTGAAGGCCCTGACGACTGCGATTCTGGGGGCTGGGGAAGAAGAGCTGGGGCTCACCAAGTATCCGGGGGCGACGACTGATTTCTCGACGGTGATGGACGAGTTGCGGACGTTGTCGATGTTTGGCAGCCGGCGGGTCGTGGTGATCGAAGAGGCGGACGATTTCGTCACCGAACACCGGGCTGCGTTGGAGAAATATCTCACCAAACCCGCAAAGAAGAGCGTACTGGTTCTGGACGTCAAAACGTGGTCGAGTTCTACCCGGCTGGCCAAAAAAGTGGCCGAACTGGGTGGGGACATCGAGTGCAGTCCGCTGAAAGCGGGCGAAATGTTGAAATGGCTGGGTGAGCATGCTCAAGCGATGTATGGGAAACAGCTCAGCCGAGATGCCGCGCAGGCGTTGATTGAGCTGCGTGGACTGGAATTGGGGCATCTCGATCAAGAATTGGCAAAACTGGCGGCATACGCCGGGGACAAAGCGCAAATAGATCGAGCGTCGGTTGAGAAACTGGTGGGGGGCTGGAAAGCAGAAACGACATGGTCGATGCTCGACGCGGTCCGCGACGGGCAGGTTGCCGAGGCCTTTCATCTGCTCGACAAGCTGATGATGGCGGGCGAACACCCGCTGCGACTGTTGGGGAGCGTCCAGTGGACCTATCGGCCGCTGGCTCGGGCGACCGAGGCGGCCAGACAAGGGCAGTCTTTGTCAGAAGCTCTGACTGAAGCAGGAGTTAGGCCGATGAGTCTAGGGCCGGCTCAACAGTATCTGAAACGGCTGGGGCGACCCAAGGCCGAACGCCTGTTTCAGTTGCTACTGGCTGCCGATCGCGACCTGAAAGGGTCCAGTTACTTGCCGGAGCGACTGGTTATGGAGCGGTTATTGTGGCAATTATCTGGAAAATGACTTTACGTCTTGTTACTATATTGCCGTAGTCACGTTCAAGCCGCTCGCTGTGGCCAGTGACTCCGCCAACTCAATTTAGCCCGGTAGTCTGTGGACAATGCTGATTGCTGGGTTTTTGTTGGAACTCTTTTGATCCTTGTGGCGTCACCATTCGTTTGGGATTTACTACGCACTGCGTGAATTACATACTGATTTGATTAGCCAGAGTTCGCCGTATCGCAAGCATCGACTACGGCGGCTGGAAACTTAAATTTTTCCTGGAATTCTCTCGACTACGGTGGGCCGCCGGAGCGGGAGTGCGAGAAATGCTTGAAATCCGGAGATGAGTTTGACCGGGTCGGCACGGAAGCCGTGATCGTGTGCCTGGATTGCTGATGAGCCCGTGTCGCAATTGAATCGAACACCTTGAACAGCGTTTCCCCCTGAGATTCGATCTGGGATTCCCCGGACAGATTGAGGATCACTTCCTCACTGGCTGCTGGGACGACCGTTCCCAACGTGCGTGACGAGCGCACCGGATAGAACGCACGATGACGTGGCATGATTGGATGCGGCGGCTTCCGAAGTTCTGCGATTTGAGATCGCGGCGGCGGAGTCGCGCGTCTTATCAGAGTACTGGATGGCGTATCGAGTCGTTGGAAGTCCGGAATCTGCTGACGGTCAATTTCCAGTTTGATTACAGTCAGGACGCGACCCACTTCTTCGACAACAACGCCTTAGCGCGGGCCTCGCTCGAGATGGCGGCCAACTCTCTTGAAAGTTTTCTGGGTGATTCGCTGGATGCGATTACGCCCAGCGGTAGCAACTCCTGGGTCGCGCAATACACGTCTCCTGGTACAGGTGCGGCGATCAGTGCCAGCAACCTGACCGTCTCGCAAAATTCGTTGTTGATTTTTGTGGGTGGCCGGGACCTCAGTGGCGAAGTGGCCGAAGGCGCACCCGGTGGGTGGAGTTCCGGCAGTACCGATCAGCAATGGCTCGACCTGTTGGGTTCCCGCGGCCAGACGGGGGCCTTGGCGCCGGGCGTCGCGACCGATTTTGGTCCCTGGGGGGGCTCACTGGCGTTTGACTCGTCGGGAACAGACTGGTTCTTCGGAACCGGTGGGATCCTGCCAAATCAAATGGACTTCATGTCCGCGGCGCAACACGAGCTGGGCCACTTGCTGGGATTTGGGACCGCTGAATCGTTTGACCGCTACATCAGTGGCAGTACTTTTGCCGGCCCCAATTCCGCTGGTGCCTATGACGGGGTGGGAAATCCGCCATTGTCCGGGGATCGGGCTCACTGGCTGGCTGGAACGACCGATGGCGGTCAGGTCGTGGCCATGGATCCCTCGTTGGGGCCTGGGGTGCAGCGTTTCTTTACGGGTCTTGATTATGCGGCCTTGAATGACATCGGCTGGAATTCCAACAATGGTACCGGCACGGGGGACGGCGGTGGGGGTGGTGGCGGCACAGCCGGTTCGGTGAACGTTACGGCGGCCAGCAATTTACAAACGAGTGAATCTGGCGCATCGGTCTCCTTCACGGCGGTGCTCAATACGAAACCGACTTCCAATGTGTCGTTCAATCTGACGAACACCAACCTGGATGAAGCCTTTTTGTCGGCATCGTCTCTGGTCTTTACTCCTTCGAACTGGAACATTCCCCAGACCGTGACAGTCACGGGTGTGGACGATCTGGCTGTGGACGGCAACAAGTCGTACAAGATCATCACGTCGCCGGTGGTCAGCAGCGATGGTCATTTCAGTGGTTTCGATCCCGTTGATGTGACGATCACCAATCTCGACAATGACCAATCGGGAATCACCGTGACGCCGACGACCGGGCTGGTCACGACGGAGCAGGGTGGGACATCGTCGTTCGTTGTCTATCTCAACAGCCAGCCCTCGTCGAATGTGACGATCAGCGTGAACAGTTCGGATATCAAGGAAGGGACTGTTTCGCTCACGACGCTGGTGTTTACCCCGACGAACTGGATGATTTCGCAGATCGTCACGGTGACGGGGGTTGACGATCATGTGGCAGACTCGAATAAGACGTATTCCATCGTACTCAATCCGGCCTTGAGTGCTGATCCCGCCTATGCGGGGATCAATCCGCCGGACGTCAGAGTGATCAGTACGTCGATTCCTGACTTAAACCCCACGATCCTGCTGTCGGGCTCGGCAGTGACAGTGTTGTCCGAGGGCAATCCGACGCTCCTCGATACGAACGCGCAAGTGTATGACCTTGATTCGCCGTTCTTGAATCTGAACGGTGCCCGGCTGGTGATTGGTCTCAGCAGCAATGGAACTTCGAACGACAAGCTGTCGGTGCTCGATGAAGGCAAGGGGAGCGGGAAGGTCGGTGCTCCGTCCGGCAGCTCGATCACTTACGGAGGTGTCGCAATTGGGACTCGTTCCGGCGGTAGCGGGACGACGCCGTTGACGATCATTTTCAACAGCAAGGCCACGATGGCCATGGTTCAGGAAGTGATTCGCAACCTGCAATTCCAGACCAGTACGGCGAACAAGTCCGCTCTGGATCGCTCGGTCACGTTCCAGTTAAAGACCTCGGATGGGACGACGAGTAATACAGCCAGCAAGTTGATTCATGTGATGACTGGTGCCCAACCGCCGGTGATCAATTTGGGAACTGGCACGCTGACTTATAAGAATAAGTCGGGAGGTCAGTTGATCAGTCCCACCGCCTCGCTGACTGACCCGGATTCGGCGTTGTTCACTGGAGGCAAGCTGACGGTTTCCATGGGACCCGGTGCGGTGGTCGGGGACACCCTGCGGATTCGTCGCCAGGGGACTGGGGCCGGTCAGATTGATGCAGCGACCGATGGAACGGTCAAATTCGGCAAGACGATCATTGGCACTTGGTCGGGCGGCACGAATGGCAAGGCGCTGGTGATCACGTTCAAGTCGACCGCCTCGCAAGCGGCCGTGCAGGCCCTGATTCGCGATATTACGTTTGAAACGTCCCTGCTGAATACCTCGCTGACGTCTCGGACTGTGAATTTCCAGGTGACCGACGGTAAGGGTGGATCGAGTGCGGTGGCGACCAAGACGATCGCGGTGAACTGAGCCGGCGTGTGAATGACGAATGACGAAACCAGAATGACGAAAGAATGTCGAATGACCAAATCCGAATGACGAAACTCGTGAGCTCACCTGTTAGAATTCCTATTTGACAGCGTGGCCGTTGGTCATTCGGATTTGGTCATTGATTCGTCATCCTGGTTTCGTCATTCGTCATTTTCTATTCCGCGACTCTCACGCTCGGGCCTCACATGAAACTCGGCTTAATCAATTCTGCATGGGCTCAAGCAGGCAAAGAGACCGCTTGGGGGATTCAGCAGACCAAGGCTCTGGGATTTGATTCGATCGACATTTTTGCCGATCCGCTCGATATCGACATTCGCGAACGGCGTCTGATCAAGCGCGAGTGTGATCGACAGGGATTGCCGATCGTATCCATCGCTTGCGTGGCCGTCGGACTGATCGATTTCAATCCCAGCGTGCAGCGCTTCAGCGTGGACCGGGTGAAGGCGTATCTCGACCTGGCGTATGAATACGAAGCCCGCAACGTCCTGTTGGTGCTGGGCGAATACATCTGGAATCGCGAAGTCATCCCGCCCGCAGAGCAATGGCGTCTGGGGGTGGAAAACTGCCGGCGTCTGGCCGAGTATGCAGATTCACTGGGGTTACAGATCGCGATGGAGTTGGAGCCGTTTCACCAATCGCTGCTCAACACGGTCGACAGCATGTGTCAGTTCATCGACGACGTGAATCATCCGGCACTGCAAGCCAACATTGATATCTCTCACTTGCGGCTGATGCATATCGCCCCCGAGGAATTGCGGAAGCTACGGGGGAAAGCCATTCACGTGCATATCTCGGATTGCGATGGCAAAGTGCATGGCGACTTGCCGCCGGGACGCGGCGTAGTGGATTTCATCCCCTACCTGAAGGAAATCAAGGCGCTGGGCATCGACGGCGCGATCTCTATTGAGCTGGAGTACTCACCGGAACCCGACAAGATTCGGGATTGGGTGGAGGAGGCTTATCGGGAGACGGATAAGCTATTGCAGGCAGTAGAACTGCGGGGATAAAACTAAAGTCGCAGTAGGACGTTTGTGCGATTCGCACATATCCCGGAGGGATTAAAGAGAGTAGCCGGTGGTTGAGCGCAGCGACACCACCGGAAAGCGGTATTGGAAGAATTCCGACCCTGAAGGGGTCGCAGAATCGTTGCTAGACCACATGAGCCCATCCCACGAAAGCCCAAAAGTAACACTGGTTGACATGCTCGCCGCTATTTGTTTCGTGGGGCCAGTCGCAGTGGGTGTAGTTGAAGGCTTGGACAGAGGCCTAATTGCGACTATCGTCGGTATCGCACTGGGGCTGATTCTTGGCGTTCTGTACGCCATTGGATTCAAGCAATCCTGTATTTGGGTTGCGAACCACTGGATTCCCGCTGCAGAGTCGTTATCGGATTTCGCGCAGGTGATAATGGGGCTACTTCTCTTGATCGTGGAATTCGCAAGCGTTTTTTGTGGAATTGGCTTGGCGAAACTCATAATTCACCCCATTGTTCGGCTTGTCGCGGCCGCCCAATAAATGGTGATCTGTGACCCCTCCGGGGTCGGATCCATCCATTGTACCTTTCCCGGGGTATCGCTTCGCTCAACCCCGGGCTAATAGCTG
>JAQGHS010000758.1 GCA_028291605.1 Planctomycetaceae bacterium
ATGCAGCGTCATATCGATCGCAAAGGTGATGCGGAAACTCGTCAGCATCGCAACGAGGTCTGTCGCAAGCAGGCCCAGGAGATACAGGCAATGGCACTTCCAACGGAAACCCTGGCGAAGTTGCCGGACAATTATCGTCTGGCCATTACGTCAGGACATTTCGTTGCCACACACGACTTTGATCCACAGCACAACTATCTGCCGCCGACAGTTCTGACGAATGCTGACGATTGGCAGGAACTCGATTTTTACCAGGCGACGCGGTCGGAGGATGTCGAGCGTCGCTATGTGTTCCTGCACATGCGAGCCTTCCAGGGACGTTCTTACTTTCGCGTATTCGTTCGATGTCCCAATGGGCGGTCGCAACTGGAAGCCTATCTAAAAGAGATCGACTCCGAGTGGATTGATTGGCGCAAATCGGCGCAGCACGGCAGTATCTCATTGAAGCCGGGCGCTCCGCCGTTGCCCAAGGGGACAGAGGTCATGCTGATGCAGTTTCTGATCGCACTGGATCCCCAGTTGAAACTGGTGCCGACGTCGCTCTGCGAATCTGTTCGACTGTTGATCTTCAAGAATTCGACGGGAACAGCGGACCCCGCGACGAATCTCGGCAACGGCGTGAATGCCTCCAAGTACACGCTCAAGCGGCGACTGGCGTTGTCCGACGGCGGGATGCGTCATGGCGGACTGCATCGCGAGCCGGACGATCTGCCTGTCTATCGCGTGCTGTTCGAAAACGAAAAAGCCAAAGACTGGGGCGGGCGAGGCCGTTATTTCCAATTGGCTGCCGATTGCCGTGCGTGCCATTCCGGTACCGGTGCGGCCGGTATTCAGACGATCGGATCGATGGTCAACACAGCCAGCGTCGATTCCGGTGCTGCCCTGGGAGTGTCTCACACTCTTGCCGCAGGAGCACCGAGCCCACATCCTGCACGAACCGTCAAATGGAAGACTTCGGAAGAGACTTACCGGAGATTGCTGGAGTACCTGGGGCAGTGACAGCTGACACTCCCCTCCCCGTAAAAACCTGCTTCGGCTTGTCGGACCGAAGTAGGATTGAGAACCGAGAGTCGCGACGTCGGTCAACATTCCGATCAAATAAGTCGACGATCTCTGCACCGCATCACCGATATACCTCGAGCTCACTGAGACCGTCGGTCCCGGAACCGGAGAGGACGTGGATTCCCAGCGATTGAACCTTGGCAGTGGGGAAATCGAACAGCCGCCAGAATTGATCGTTGCCGATCGCGGTCGCCAGCGCGGGGGGGCTGTCGTGCTCCCCTTTGATGACGCCACTGAAGACCATCAAGTGGCGGCTCACCTGTGATTGCTTAGTCGTGCGCTCATAGGTCGCGACCAGGGAAACCGGCGTCGGCTCCTTGCCGAAGTCAATGGTCAGGCTCGCGCCCCAGGCGGTGCTGAGCCCAGACGACCAGGGCGTCGCTTTGCCGTTGCCGAACCGCTTGCCGTCAACCATCGTCAGCGGGTCGGACGGTGCGGGGAGGAAACGTCCCTTGGTCCGATCGGGGTCCATGTTGGGCCACCAGACGCGGCACGACTTCATCTTGCCAGATTGGCTGACGGTGGTGTTGACCTTCAAGTCCTCCAGGAGATCGTCGGCCAGATCTTTCGATTCCACTTTCGCCGTCGTTTGCGGCTGGGATGAATTCACGAACGCTTCATTCGCGCTGGGCCAGGTGAAGGTCCACAGGCTGCATTCCGCGATCTCGACGGCACCGCGCGGGATCACGGTCACTTTGGCGTTCGGTCCGCGCACCGGCAGATCGATGACCCGGTACGACGGGGTCGGCAGATCCAACTCGAACGTTTCCTTGCCGCCAGCTCCTTCGGTCGTGACAGTCAACGACTCATTACCTTCCGGCCGGCGATAGACGAGATGCAGGAAGCATTCACCCTCTCCAGCGGCGGTCAACTCGATGGCTTTGTCAACGCGGTGGAACTCGCGGCCAAACGCCGTGCGCGACGCTCCCTGGCCTTTCCATTGGGAATTTGGCTTCGCTTTGAGCCGTTTCTGGGCGACTTCCAATGTGGAGGCCGGTTGATAGATGTAAGGCTCCGGCAACGCTTGGAAATTTTTTCCAGGCTCCAGGGAGTGTGCGGTCTGCTTCGCAATTTGATAGACGTTCGTGCGGCGAATCTCAGCCCCGTCGGCACCGAGCAGCACGACCTCGCCGTCGCTGGTTCCAGCCAGGACTTGATTCACTCCCACAGCCGCGAGTGCGATCGGGCCGAGGGCGATTTCTTTAGTCCACAACGGTTTGCCGTCGGCATCGAAGGCCCGCAGCTCGCCGTTCTCCGTTCCCACGACGACGTGACTGCCATCCCGCGCTACTGATAACGAAGCGATGGGACCCACGGCAATCTCCTGCAAATCTGCGTCGCGAACTAACCGCAACCGCGATCGGAAGGCGAAGGCGGCGAGCGTGCCCTCGTCCGAGATGCCGACCGCGACGCCGTCCTTCGGCCCGAGGCGGCCCGTGACCGTGCGGTCGGGCGCGGCCACTTCGGACTGGAACACGGGTATGCCGTCCGAGCCGATCACAAATAAATTGCCGTCATAATCGGCTAGCGCCACACGGCGGGCGTCGCGTGCGACCGCGAGAAAGCCACGATGGACGGCGTACCGCGATTGATTCGGCAATTCATCCCGCAGCGACCAGACACGCTCGCCGGTCTGCGTGTCGATCAACAGCGTCTCGCAGAACGTCGGATGGAACACGGGGCCAGACATATTATTCAGCGGCGGCCGTGTATCGAGCGAAACGCACAGATAGCGTCCGTCGGGCGAATACTCCATGGCGATCGGCATCCGCGGATACAACACGGCGAACCGCTGCCCCGCGAATGGTGCATCGTCATAAAAGCCCCATTCGGAGGCCTTCTCGGAACCGGCCGGTAATGATCCGAACAGAACCCGTCCCGGCTGCCCGGTCGCGGCCGACTTCCCCGACGGTGCGGGAATGAATCCCGCCAGCATGCCCGGCGGCGACATTTCGCCATGATAGACCGGTAGCTTGAGTGCCTGCTTGCCATCTGTCGCCAGACATTCCAAAGTGATGGCTGACTTATGGTCGTGCTCATCGACGGCCAACGTCCACAAGCGGCCATCATCGTCGATCCGCGGCAAAAGTCCCGTCGCCTTGACGGCGGCGGTGGCCTCGCCACTTTCGTTCAGCAGTACGACACCTGCGCCGTCACGCAATAACACAGCCGCCTGCCCCTTTGCATTCGCCACGAGATGCTCGATGCGGCGATAGGGCGTGAGCGTGGCATACGGCTGCGCGACATCCCGGCGTTGGACTTCCGGTTTCGGAGCGGCTTTCGACACATCCAAAGTTGGCTGAGAATCGGCCACCAGCGAGGGATCCTCTGGCTTGGTCGACCACAGTGCCGCGAGCTTCTTCGCGCCGGCTGAGTAACCGTCTCGATCGTGCGACACGATCACCACGGCGTCATAATTCGCATGGAACGGGCTGTGGACTCGGACCAGCTTGGCCTGACCGCGGCCGGGCGTATGCGGCGACTCCAAACCGGCCGTCACGATTTTCAGGCTGTCCGCCAGCATGCCGCCGGAGAAGAGAATGCAATCCTGCGGGATGTCAAAGTCCGGAGCGACGGTTCCGTACCCACCCCGTTCCGGAACGTGGACTGCCTTTTGCCGGTCGATGTACGCCGCGAGATTCTGCCGGAAGCCGATGAGTTTCCCCTCGTGCATCAATCCGGCCCGCTGCTCGTCGTCCGGCCGTAAGAACCAGCGATTCGGCTGCGTGTCGAAGTCTTGCGATTGCAGTTCCTTCACGGAGACATCGGCTCCCGTGGCCTGCAGTTGCTGGGCGAGGTCCTTGGCGACAGGCACGAATTCGCTGCGGCCCGGTTCGATCAAAATGACGGCCCGACGTGGCAGTGGCTCCGTGAGCATCACAGTGCCGGCTGAAACATCGCCGAGCAATTGCACGGCCGGTTTCGCCGCTTTGTCGCCGACTGTCACCGACAGCGTGGTCGTCAGCCCAGTCACCAGTTCCTGAACTTCAATCGTGTACGCTCCCGGACCGGCGAGTTGAAAATCATCCCAAGAGACGGGTTTTGATGAACCGGCAAATACAGAGTGGACTTCGGCCCCATCCTCGGCCAACACGCGCAATCGAATCGGCACGTCGATGTGCATCTCGCGGCGGTCCAGGACATCGCACTGCAGCTTGTCGCCGGTCACCTTCAGCGTCACTCGGGAGAAGGGTTCTCGATAACACGCGAGAATCGTCGTGGGCTCCGTGGAGAGGTCCACTTTGACGGTGGCTTGGCCGGATCGCACTTCCGTCGGCAAATCGACCTGTTGCCGCAACTCACGGACGATCCAACCTGCTTCGGGAAGTGTCACGGATAACGTCGGCTCGCGCTCGAAGACATCCACTTGCGTATTCGCCCGATCGGCGATCACTGTGATATAGCGGACTCCCATCCCCTCCTGCACCAGAGCGAAACCGTGCTCGGGATCGACCAGGACTTTCGGCGTCACGCCGGCTGTTTTGAGTGCGTCGCCCAGCGGATGCCGTAGTTCACTAAACTGTTGCCACAACCACGCGTGCGTCGTTCGCATGAACCCCGGACCGCCGACCCACATCGATTGGAGTCGATCAGGCAACGTACCATCAGCTTTGACCTCGGCGACCTCGGGGCCGATCACCAGCACCTTACCGCCGCGTTGTTGAAATTTCCGGATGGCATCGACAATCGGGTCGGTCAGCGGATCATCGACGTTGACCAGAATCAGCACCTTGGTATCCGGCGAGACGGCGTCTTTACCGGCGGTCCAGGCATCTTCCGACACAATCGCGGGAGGCAAGCCCAATCGCGTCAGGTGATAATAGGCCGCGTGCAGATCGTAGGACCCGTTGCCCTGAAACGCATGCTTGGCATTGGTCGCGAGGAGAGCCACCTGCCGGTCCGGCGTGACCTGCTTGGCGATCGCTCCGTACTGGCTGAGGAACCGCAGCACCTTGCCGCGCCGCTTGAGTTCGGCGAGACCGTAGCGTTCGCTCATCGGCAATCCGCCGCCTGCCAAGCCGCGGGCAAACGCATGGAAGAGTTGCTTCGTTTCCCCTTCCGTTGAATTGAGGAATTCCGCCGTGAGCCAAACGTCTTTGCCGCTCTGCGCACGGCTCCAATCGGTCGTGAACGCCGCCGACATCGGCCAGTCGCCGTAATCGGACATCGTGAAGTAGCTGGCGGCGGGCATGTCGGCGAAAACGCTCTCCGGCCGCTTGCCGCTGTCGTGACCGGCGTTCTCGTACAACGTGTTGGTCAGATCGGGACGAACCTGTCGAATGGCGTCGTTATAAAGCTTGTTATGCCGGCCGAAACCGAGCTCGTAGGATGTCTTCCAATGCCGGACCGCTTGCGATTGCAGTTCGAGCGCCTTCTGCCGCGACTTCTGATCCGTGTCGCCGCGGTGATCGAGGTACCACTTTTGTTGATCCGGCGTGAGCGGGGTCGCGCCTTCCTCTGTGAGTTTCTCCGCCAGTAGACGATTCCTTTCGCCGACCCAGGCATCGGTCGGCACTCCCCCTTCGACGTAACCATACATCTGCGGAAACCACGAATAATTGATTCCCGCGAACGACGGATAATCGGCGACCTGCTGCGAGAAAATCTGCAAGTTGCGAATCACCCGTTCGACTGACGCGGGATGGCTGTGATGATACGACAGCCCTTCGTTGTAAAATCCGTGCTGTCGGCTGACGGCGAAGTCGACGTGCCGCAATCGATGCTTCAACATCCGCTCGAGACGCTGGTCGTTCCGCGTGCGGATCAGGCAGAGTTCAGGGGGCAATCGTTCAGAACCCTGGCCAAATGTCGCGGCCAATTCTGCATCGATCCGCGGCATCACGAACTCCAGAGGAGTGCCGTTAACAACCGTCTCCATGCCGGCGTCTTCCAACGCTTGCAAGCCTTCGTCCGATTCCGGCGGAGCGCCGCCCCACGCCATGTAGTGCATGAAGAACGGGCTGCGGGGCGACAGCGAGACAATCTTGATCGGCAACGATTGCGTGGCCAATGCGCCACTGCGGACGACGAGCGAACGATCACCCAGCGGCAGACGGCTCATATCGATGTTGAGCGAACGCGAATCATAACTGACCTCTTTAGGAACTGGAGGCAGATCAATCGACCCGAACTCCTGGTTGCCGACGAGCACTTTCGCCTTGCCGCCCGGAAAGCCGCCTGGGAGCAGCAGGTTGAACTCCGGATGTTCTTGGCCCGAGAAGACCGTCCGCAACCGGGGAGGAACGAGATACATCCCTTGGCCGAGACTCGACACCAGGTACCGATGCGTCACCGGGCCGGCTTTGGTGTCGATCGTCACGGCATGCGCGCCCAGATCGGCATCCAATGACAAAGCGAACCACGCGAGGCGATCGGCTTTAGTTCCCAATCGCTGAGCGGCGCGAGCGACCGTTTCATTCGCAGGAGCGTCGACAGGCCGGCCGGTTACCACGGTCGATGTCGATGTCTTCACCGAGAAATGATCCGCTGCGAACGGAACTTCGAGCGATGTCTGGTAGCTGTCCCGATCAGCGGCGAGTAACAGCGGCTGGCCCGGATCGATCCGTATGGGTACAAACAGTTTGACCGGCCGTGTGGCGGGAAGGACGATCAAATCGGTCGCCGGTTTGATCGCGGGCGTTGCCGGCCCGGCTGACGTGATTTTCCGTAAACCCGCGTCAGTGGATTGCACGCCGCTTGCAAGTGTCGACTTGGAGATTTGCAGGGTGCCATCGGCGGCGATAGCGAATTGTCCCCAAGTGGAGCGGTAATTCAACCCGACGGGCAGCCAGATTTTCAATGTGCTGATCACCGGCGGTTTGCGGAGCAATGACTTGTCGTCACTGAACAAGTCAAACGGTTGCGGCGCCGGCGAGCCGTGTTTATCGAGGGCTTCGAAGACAACGGGGCGGCAGCGAATCTGAATCTCCGGTCCGGCTTTTGTTTCCACAACTTTGATCGCCGGATGTTTGGAAGTCGGCTTGCCATCCTTCAGGGATAACGCGATCTTGCCGGGTAAGAGTTGGTCCTCGTTGGCGTCGAGCTTGGCGAATCCGGTCGTTGGACGTAGTTTGGATTCCGGCCCGCCCGTCGCCAGGAGATCGGGATCGAACTGCGATGCGATGATCACGGAATCGTCCAACCGAATTTCCGCCGGTACGGTTTCCGCTGCGATCGCACCCTGAAACGTCCGCCAATAGAGGCGTGTCGCCAGTTTGAGTTCGGGTTCGAAGGCGGAGACCAGCCGGACCGGGATTCCCTGGACGGCGGCTTCCAGTAGATCGTCCACATCTTGAGCAGCCGCCGGTTTAGAGTTCTGTGGCTTGCGCTCTGATTTCGGGCGATCCGCTGCCAGGGTCAGCCATCCCGAAAGTGACAACAATCCAACCAAGGCAATAAAGCTGATATGACGCGCCATGAGTTTGTCTTTGCTGCAACAGGAGTGACTATAAGTCCGAAACCGGTGTCTTCGCTTTTCCTGAACTGATGCCAGTGCAGGAAAGCCAGTGTAGGAACGTGAGCGATCATCCGAGATTGAGCGGCTGCTACGTCAAACCTTGATGTAACTGAGATTCCCCAACTGAAATACTACCGGCTGCAGCCGGTAAGTTCGAGGAATCGTGAGCGACGGACTGAAATCGATCCGCACCATCATGGCCCAGGCGGCTATTTAGCATGAGATTCCCCCCAAATCCATCAGCAAGGAAATGCTCCAAACTTTCGAAGCCTTTCAGCCCATAATTGCTTGCCAGGAATATCACGGGCTCTTTCACCGAGAAGAGCTATATCGACACTTGCTCCAGTCCATTGCCCGGCATCGAGTCGCTGACCGTCCTGATCGCTTCGAACCCCGCGTGAAAAAATGGCGACGCAATCACTACGGATGGCTGACGAGGCCACGCACCGAGGTCAAACGCGATATGGCAAAAGGAACTATCAAAATCTAAGTGCCATTCGTCACATGGACCGACACAGCAAAACAGCTTGGCTATGAAGTAAGTCGCTAGCAAAATAGCAATTGAGTGCGGAATGCATTCCGGTGGAGATAGTCGTCCCATGTGAACACAGACTCGACAAAAATTGTTTTTGTCGACTTTCCGGAACAAGAAGCCCATCGGTAGCCCATCAGATTATAGATCGGCGTATGGCTGGCACGTGGTATCTTGGGTATCATCGTGTGCGAACCTCTCTGGACTGCCGATTTCCCTCACTGGGTTCCGTCTCCACACCCTCATTCCTGAGGAGAAGGTTATG
>JAQGHS010000764.1 GCA_028291605.1 Planctomycetaceae bacterium
GTCGCCGGAAAATGCCTGGCCTGGAAAGACATTCTCGACATGCGGCGGACGATCGACTATCTCGTCACGCGCCCGGAAGTGAAAGCAAATGCCCTAGGCTGTTACGGGCATTCAATGGGTTCCACGCATTCCTACATGGTGGGTCCGTGGGAAGAGCGGCTGAAGGTCGTCGTGTGCAACTGTTGCCTGCCGACCTACAAGGCCATCCATCGCGAGCACATGCTGCACTGCTTCCCGAACTTCGTCCCAGGAATTTTTCAGTACGGCGATACGCCCGACATTGTCGCGCTGATTGCACCGCGGGCGTTGCACATGAACTTCGGAGAAACCGACGGCGGCAGTCCGATCGATGAAGTGAAGAATGGCCTGAAAGTCATCGCCAATGCGTATTCCGCCATTCACGCCGACAACAAGTTCTCATACTTCATCGAACCGGGCATCGGCCACGTCCTGTCAGACGAAATGTGGCGTAGAGCGAAGGACGTGTTCGCGAAGCATCTGCAATGAAAGTCGTTGATCGCTCCGCGATCGAAACGCTTCAAAGGCATCGACGCGGCAATAGATTCCGCCGACAACCAGATTCTGCGCCACAAAAAACGATCGTCGCTCCGCGACGTGACTCCCCATGTCGAATCGAACTTGGTCGTATCGTTGGTCTCTATATTACGTCGATACCTTTGACGCGTTTCGATCGCGGAGCGATCAACGACTATCTTTGGCCCATTTCATGGACCATCTCGACCAGGCCGATCACGTTCTCCGGCTTCAGATCCGGGAACACTCCGTGGCCGAGGTTAAAGATGTGCCCCGGGCGGCCTTCGGCGGCGTCCAGGACCGCTTTTGCTCGTTTGCGAATCGTGGGCAGGTCGGCATAAAGGGTCACGGGATCCAGGTTGCCTTGGATGGCCAAATCGTGGCCGAAGGTCGACCATGCGTCGCGCAGGTTGACTCGCCAATCGACACCCATGATCTGCCCGCCCGCTTGTCGCTGCAGTGCTAGGAGGGCCGGATTTCCCGTTAAGAAATTGATGACCGGGACATCGGCAGGCAGGCCTTCAATCACCATTCGCGTATAGGGGAGAACATATTCGCGGTAATCATCTGGAGAGAGACATCCCGCCCAACTGTCGAAGATCTGCACCGCCTGGCAGCCGGCATCGATCTGGGCTCGCAGATAGCGAATCAGGCTGCGGGCCAGCGTCTCCATCAACGCCTGCCAGGCCCCTGAGTCGGTATACATCCAAGTCTTCGTCTTCGCGTAATTCTTGGAGCCGCCCCCTTCGATCGCATACGAGGCCAGCGTGAAGGGTGCTCCGGCGAACCCCAGCAGTGGGATATTCCCGGGCAACTGCTTGCGGATTAGCTTGACCGCGGCAAACACATAGTCCAGGCAACCGACGTCTTCCACTTCATGAAACCGGTCGATGTGCGACGGAGTCAGCAGCGGATTGTGGATGACCGGACCTTCGCCCTTGAGGTACTCCAGGTCGAGTCCCATCGGTTCGAGGATCGGCAGCAAGTCGGCGAACAGGATGGCCGCGTCGACGCCCAGTCGTTCACGCGCGGTCAGGGTCACCTCGACAGCAAGTTCGGGCCGCTTGCACAACTCGATGAAGGTGACCTTGTTGCGGACCGCCATGTATTCCGGCAGGTAACGGCCGGCCTGTCGCATGATCCAGACGGGGGTGGTATCCACCGGTTCGCGTCGCGCGGCCTTCAGGAAACGACAGTTGTGAAGTTCAGGAGTGAGCAAAGCAAGTCTTTTTCTAAGAACGGAACGACCACGCAAGGGGGGGCAGCAGTAGTAGTTATATGGCGAGACCGGAAGGCAGGAAAGCCTGCAGGGATCGATCCGACTTCGTAGGACGGTCTCCAGGCCCGTCCGAGCCTGTAACAATCGATGCGGCAAAGGTGAAATCCCTCGCGATCTTCGCGCAGCGCACGGCTGAGTTTGGCATTGGACTCGCCGAGCTATTCGGAACATCAACATTTCAGCAAGCCGTGCGCTGCGCGAATTTCGCGAGACACGGAGGCATGTTAATTCGGTGGTTACAGGCTCGGACGGGGCTTGGAGACCCGTCCTACGATGCTCACACTCAATTCGCCTACTTCGTACCAATCCGATACAGATGCGAATTGGTCCGCAACAGCAACGATTCACCGATGATCGCCGGGGAGGCCATCAACTGGCCGTCCAGGGAATTGACCGCAATCTCGTTGTATTCCGTTCCGTGGCGCAGGACGGTTGTCTTGCCTTCCTGGCTGCTGAAGTAGACTTTGCCGTCGGCGTACATCGGTGATGAGGCATAGTTGCCGGAAATCCGCTTCGTCCACAACACGGAGCCATCGGTGGTCTTCGCGCAGCTGGCAACCCCCGCGTCGTTGATGAAGTAGATCGCATCGCCGGCAATCACGGGGGACGGCATCGTCGGAACTTGCTTGGAGATCTTCCAGGCGATGTGGCTCTCGGTGATGTCTCCCTCGCCGTCCAAACGGATGGCAAAAATTTCCGGCTTGAAGAATCCCGTACAGACGCAGACCAGATCTCCGATGACCACAGGCGCGGGCGCATTGGAAAAACCGTCACCGTGGCGGACTCGCCACAGTTCCTTACCGGTCGCCGGATCGTAGGAAGCGACCCATTGGGCCGTCGGGGCGACTAACTGGTCGCGGCCCCCGGCCTTAACCAGCAGGGGCGAGGCGAACGCTTTGTGGGAGTCGCCGTTCGTACCCGTCATTTTCGGCCGCTTCGTCTTCCAGACTTCTGCACCGGTGAACTTGTTCAATCCGACCACGTATTGCTGATCCATTCCATCGGAAACCACCAGCATCAAGTCCCCATACAGGACCGGGGTGCTGCCGGCTCCCACGGCCAACGCCGCTGGCAGGATGACCTTCCACAAGACCTTCTTCGTTTGGATATCAAATGCGGCCGTGCCGAGTTCGCCGAAATGGCACAGCAACAGATTTCCGTCGAGAATCGGAGTGGGAGATGCGTAGCTATTCAGCGAGTGAATCTCGGGAGGATTCGGCGAAGTCCACATTTCGCTATCACTCAGCAACTTCCCGGAGACTGCGTCGATGCTCACCACCCGGAAGGTGACCGCACCGGGGACATTCGATTTTTTCTTTTCCTTGCCATCCGTTTTCTTGTCATCGACGGGAATTTCGACCGCGTTGGTCAGCCAGATCACGCCATCGGCAAACACGGGTGACGACCAGGCCCGACCGGGAACCGGCGTCTTCCAGAGGATGTTTTCCTTCTCGCTCCACATTGTCGGCAGGTTTTTCGCTTCCAGGTTCCCCTGGGCATTCGGCCCCCGGAACTGGCGCCATTCCTCACCCATCACGGCCGACGTCAACAAACTGCAGCACATTAAGCCAGTCAACAACAATCGCATGGTGGAATCCATGTACGGAGTGAAGAAGTCGTGGAAATTGGAGAGCGTCAATCGGGCGAGCAAAATTGGCGGGCGCACTTAACGATGTTAGCGAGGCGCGGGATGATACGCCAAGTGGAAATGACGAATGACGAAATCCGAATGACGAAAGAATGTCCAATGTCGAATGACCAAACCCCAAACGCCGATACAGTTGCGTGATTGGTCATTTGGATTTGGTCATTTGTCATTCATTCGACATTCGGATTTCGTCATTTCCTAGCCTCGTTTCCGGCACCAGAAGACATTCAAAAAACACCAGCTCGGCCAGGCGGCAACGCGATTCAGAATGCGGTGCCACCACAGCATGCCGGCGGGGGCGGCCAATGTGAGTAGAGACGAAATCGGAAAGGTCGGGAACAGCCCCCGGATGCGTTCCAGATCGAAATGTTTTCCGAATAACTGACGGTACTCGGCGTAGGGACGATCGCCGGGGTGGCGGTCAATCGATGACGTTCGCAGCAACCGGCCGGTGAACAGAAACGCCAGCCGGCTCGAAAAATGGGCGAGGTTGGGAACTGTCACCAGAAACTGACCGCGGGGGGCGAGGACCCGTTCGATCTCGATGATGGCGCGGGGTTGATCCTGGAAATTCAGGTGTTCGATGACGTCCAGGGCCAACACGACATCGAATGAGCCGGCCTCAAATGGCAGTTTGGTGATGTCGCCGCGACGGACGGCCGCTGATTCATAATGCAGATCGAGGCCGATGATATTGGCGCCTCGCGCCCGGTATTCTTCGACCAGCAGGCCTTCGCCACAGCCGACGTCCAAGATGCGGGCGTCAGGGGGCAAGGCGTCTAAGAACCTTCGCACGACCCTTTGCTTTTCGACGTAGAGGGGATAGTAGGCCCAGCGCTTATCGAGGTGCCGGTGATAGTCACCCCGCGTGGCATATTCCCCGGTTCGTTCCGTCATTGAGTGTGGCCCGCACGATATTAATCGCATTCAACCGTAGCCACGCTCGCCTAGAGCGTGGGCGATCTGAAGTTCAAACCCACGCTCTGGCGAGCGTGGCTACGACGATTATCGTACTGACCGTTCGGGGTGCGAGGATAGCTGGGCGGGCGGTTCGATCTTGAACAGGGTTGCCCGGTCCTCACGCGGCAGGATTGTCATATTGGCTTGAGGGGTCAACTGCCAATGATTTTCCTCGGTGATCCGGTCGCGGAAGTAGTCGGGCATGATCACCCACTGGGGCTGAGCCGCCAACAACTCTTCGGGATCCTGCAGCCGAACATGCTGATTGAGTTCATAGGCAATCAGCGGATGCGCGTAGAAGACCACCACTTTCTCACCCGGGGGGACTTGATGACGAACCTGGGTGACGAATGCCAGAACTTGACCGTAATCAGCCCGGCCACTGCGATGGATCCAATGATGATAGACACCGTGCATGCAGATCAAGCCGGCCGCCACGACGGCCAGTGAGACTCGCTGCCGTTTCAAGAAGCACCAACTCGCGGCGGCACCGCAAATAAAGCCACCCGAAATCATGGCAATCACTGGAGTCTGGGTTGCCCAAGGAAACAGCACAGGCGAGGCCACCAGCGCCGCACTCAGCGGATACATCACCCAGAAAGCCTGAGTCGTCAGCACGGGTTCGACCAGATATCGCAAACCCAGCCCGGCCAGCAGAAAGACCGCCGGATAGATGGGGAGCAAGT
>JAQGHS010000787.1 GCA_028291605.1 Planctomycetaceae bacterium
AGCCTAATACGACCGCAGGTCGGCGACCGCCGGAGGCCGCGTTATTGGATGCCTCCGGCGGACGCCGAGCTGAAGCTCGTCTTAGGCTCGGCGGGAGCCTCGCCCTCCCATCGATCGGAATGAGTTGCCCGCAGCCCATCTTGTCATTTTGCCCCTGCGGAAATACACTCCCAATACATTCCCCAATGTTGATGTGTTGTTTGATCTCTCGATCATTCCGCAAGCGTGTTCAGAAAACTCACTCAAGAGGTAGATCTATGTTGCGTCGTGCAGGACTGGCCTGCCTGATGGCCGTTGTGTTATCGGGCGTGTGTGCGACTTTCACCTCAGCACGTTTGGCCGCTTTCGAGAAACCCGGTGATGCCGAATGGCCGGAGTGGCGCGGGACGCATCGTGACGGCGTTTCGACCGAAAAGGGTTTGCTCTCCAGTTGGGGTGAAAAAGGACCGGCTCTGGCCTGGCAAGCGAAAGGCTTGGGGTCTGGGTTCTCCAGCGTTTCCATCCATAAAGGTCACATCGTAACCCTGGGCAAACGCCCCGAGGGGTTGTTCCTGGTTTCCCTGTCGGTCAAAGATGGCAGCGAGCTGTGGGCGACCAAGTTGTTGGACAAGGCCGATAAGCAACCAAACTGCACACCGACAATCGCCGATGACATGGTGTATGCATTGGGGACGTCGGGTGACTTGTTCTGCGTGGGGCTCGAGAAGGGCGACATTGTCTGGCACAAGAGTTTGCCTAAGGACTTCGGCGGGAAGATGATGTCGGGCTGGGGCTACAGCGAAAGTCCGCTGATTGACGGCGATCGCCTGATTTGCTCACCAGGTGCCAAGGATGCCGCCATTGCGGCCCTCGACAAGAAGACCGGTGAGTTGATCTGGAAGTCAGAAATCCCGGACATTGGAAACCGTGGTGGTGATGGTGCGGGTTATTCGTCGATCATCATTTCGAATGGAGCCGGTGTCAAACAGTACGTGCAATTGATGGGGCGTGGAGTCATCAGCGTCGATGCCAAAGACGGCAAGTTCCTGTGGGGCTATAACCGCGTCGCCAACGGCACGGCCAATATCCCAACGCCGATCATTCATGACGACTACGTCTTTTGTTCGTCCGGTTACGGGACAGGCAGTGCGCTGTTGAAACTGGTCAAGGGAGGCGATACCGGAGTTAAGGCCGAAGAGCAGTACTTCCTGGATGCCAAGACCATGCAGAACCATCATGGCGGAATGATCATGGTGGGTGACTATATCTATTGCGGCAATCAGCACAACCAGGGCTTTCCGTTCTGCCTCGAATGGAAGACCGGTAAGGTCAAATGGAATCCCGGACGCGGCCCGGGCAAGGGTTCGGCCGCGATTGTGTATGCTGACGGACAGCTCTACTTCCGCTATCAGAGCGGCACGATGGCACTGATTGCAGCGTCACCCGACGGCTATAAGGAAAATGGCGTGTTCGAACCGCCGCATGGAGGGGACCCCAGCTGGGCTCATCCAGTGGTCGCTGGCGGCCGGCTATATTTGCGGGAACAGGATGCCCTGTACTGCTACAACATTTCAGCGAGCGAAGTTGCCAGCCGGTAGTTGCGGACGCGAACATTTAGAGAAGTCCCGAAGGGACGACAGAACCAAGCCGTGGGCGTGAGCCCACGGATTCGATCCACACGAACATCAAGCCCTGAATGGGCGACACTCCGGCAACGGATTGTGTCGCCCATTCAGGGCTTGATTTATTTGGCGCCCCAACCGTGGGCTCACGCCCACGGCTTGGTT
This sequence comes from Planctomycetaceae bacterium, assembly GCA_028291605.1. Lineage (GTDB taxonomy): Bacteria > Planctomycetota > Planctomycetia > Planctomycetales > Planctomycetaceae > JAKFVC01. The sequence continues at coordinate 1,767 of JAQGHS010000787.1, forward strand.
CTGCCGTCCCTATCGGGACTAGGAGGCGCCCCGGATTATGCCGATTGCTCGCCTTCAATGATCTTCAATCAACTTTCGACTTACGCCCCAAACTTTTCGAATCGCCCGGCGTGGGCCATCGCCAATAGCATCAGATGCTTCGCCGGGAATTGGCCCAGGCCGCCTGACAAGCATGATTGTTCGCCAAATGTCGCACAGGCGTCGGGGCGGCAGGTCTCTGCTGCCAGCAGTACGGGCACCGGGTGCCAACTGTGGGACTTCAGCTTGCTCGGAGTGCTATGGTCGCCGGTGACGATCAACACGGTGGGCTTCAACGCGGCAATGCGGGGCATGACGGCGTCGAGCTGCTCGATCTTCTTGACCTTCTCAGGAAAGTTGCCGTCCTCGCCGGTCGAGTCGGTGTATTTATAGTGCAGGAAGAAGAAGTCGTAATCATTCCAGACTTTCTCCAACCGGGCACATTGATCTTCTATTGTCTGGCCCGCATCGAGCACATCCATGCTGACCAGCCGCGCGAGACCACGGTACATCGGGTACACGGCGATGGCGGCAGCGCGCAGCCCATAGACTTCTTTAAATGACGGGATCGGCGGCTTGCGATCGATACCACGCATCGTAAAGAAATTCGCGGGGTGATCGTTCTTCAGCACTTCCCGCGCTTGCCGCAGGAACTCCTTCGCGACGTCGGCGGTCTTCTGCGAGCCGGCATCGCGAGCCACCGGATCCAGGGGCGGGACGCCGGTCTTCTGCGGGTCGGTATCCTCGACATTGCCTTCGAGACCGGGACCACGGAACACCACGACCAGGCGATACTCTTTCACTGGCCGGACGAAGATTTCAATGCCGGGGATCTTGATCTTGTCGAGTTTTTCGCACAGCTTGACGCCGATCTCACTGGCAATTCGACCGGCCCGGCGATCGGTGATTTTCCCGTCCGCATCGATCGTGCAGAAATTGCCGCGAATGGCAACGTCATTGGGGCCAAGATCAAAATCAATCCCCAAACCTTCCAGGACTCCGCGCCCAATTTGGTACTGCAACGGATCATAGCCGAACAGGCCAAGGTGACCGGGACCGCTGCCGGGGGTGATTCCCGGCAGGACCGGCGTGCTGAGCCCGAGAACGCCCGTTTTCGTTAAGGCATCGAGATTGGGAGTGTTCGCCGTCTCAAGTTCGGTCTTTCCTCCCAGCGTCAGCGGCAAGCCGCCGAGACCATCGGCGACAAGTAAGACAATCTTGGAATCGTTCTGCAGTTGCAGTTTACGGGTAAGATCATGCACATCCATTGGAATACAACTCGTGGACGAAGTCCGGTACGATCAGGAATTGGCGCGCCGGGCGAGTGTCATCACTCGAAGATTCCAGCCGCACCCTACAGCGGGTATTGTTCTGCAGACGACCGGAGGCTGCAAGGGATGGCGATTACCTTCCCTCCATCAGCCGGAACGCGCTAGCGTCCGGTTCGAACATGATACGACTTTGCACAGATCTTGAGTTCCAGAAATACAATTGATCACACACCGCGTTTCCGTCTTCTTTTCCTTCGTGACCTTTGTGTACTTCTGTTCAAAAAAAGGATTGGAACAGAAGGACGCAAAGGTCACGAAGATGTACCAATCCAAACTGTATCGAATTACAAATCGATTCATTCCATTCGAATTACACGATCTGACTGGCTCTGAACCGTGGGCTAGCGCTCAACGGCTGATGATCGGATAAGTGGGCGTTATGGATGCTGAATCAGCAGCCCGATGGTCGGCCTGGCCCGCGGTGGTCTGTTACGTCGCGGCTTGGGCACTCAGCCTGCGCCCCGCGGACAATCGTTCGCGAATCTGGATTCGCCTGCTGTGGACAGCCGGGTGGCTGGCCTTGGTCGCCCATGTGATTGTCGCTCTCGCCTTCGTTCATGGCTGGAGTTGGTCTGCGGCCTACGAGCACACCGCCCAGCGCACTCAAACGCTGGTGGGCTGGAATTGGGGGGGCGGTGTCTGGTTCAACCTGTTGACCGTGGGCGTCTGGGGCGCCGATGTGCTGCGGATGTGGATGACGTCCTCCAGACCTGAGCGTTCAGTGCCAGCAGCCGACTGGACGCGCTGGTCGAATTATGCGGTCCAGTCTTACATCGCATTTATGATGATCAATGCGACCGTTGTGTTTGGATCGCTGTTTGCTCAATTTACCGGTTGTCTGATGTGTGCTGGTCTCGCGATGTATGCTTGGCAACAGCATTGCAACACGCGGGGCTAGTATCCGTATTGGCTCGATCATGCATGAAAAGCAGGGTCAGACGCAATGTGGGGTGAATTCGCCACAGGTCTGATGTCTTCTGTCACCATGAAAGAGCAACGCCTACGACTGGTAAAATTATGAAGCGCGGCAGTTACAGCGCTTAACACAACTTGTTCACTTTTCGAAACGTCGCGGAATCTTGCTTGCAGACCGAAAAGATTGATCGAAAAAATATTTCGATCAGTTGACCGGGCCGCATCGATTCAATTTCGGTGCATTTTTGCAGCAAATCCCTCCATCCGGAGCCTGCGCTTCAGGGCTCACGCTGCGCACCGCCGCCACTCTGGCACGGCCGGTGCTTTCCTCCATTTTCGCAAGACAACGGATTGTTGGCGAAACGGAGACGGTCGCCGTGCATGAACAACAGTGAGTCGGAGCCAGTTTCTGGACCGAACACACTGTCGCTTCCAGCACGGAAACAGCTCACCGAAACGCTGGCAATCTCCCTGCGCAGGCGTTTGTGATCCAGCGTTGGCCAACGCTGGTGACCACTGACCGACAGCCATTTCGCTGCCGCTATGGAACCTCCTCAGTTCATAACGGTTGGCGGCTGAAGGTCGCAGAAATCTCCGGTTGCGGCGAGCCGAGTCTCCTCACTCGATTCGCACTGTAACTACAGCTCTTGAAAGAGTTTGCAGTACGCCGGAATGTGCAAGTTGTTTCTCGTTTTTTCTCTCTCAATGCAGCGCGAAAGGCAAAGTACAAACATGGTCAAGAATTTTCTGAATGATGAGAACGGTGCTATCGTCTCGATCGAATTGGTCCTCATCATCACCATCGCCGTTCTGGCGTTGATCGTCGGCTGGAGCGAAGTCGCTGTCGCCGTCAACACCGAATTGAACGACATCTCGAACGCTGTTGGTTCACTGAACCAGAGCTTCAGCGCCGTTGGTTTCTCTGGCACCGGCAACCCCCAGGGTGGTGCCGCCAAGGTCAAGTCGACCTACGCTGCTCAGATCTTCACCGACACACCGGACGATTGCGACAGCAACACCACGTGTGACCTGGTCGGAACCGGCCCCGTTGCAGGGAATGGCTGATTCCCTCGCCTGGCCTGAAGGCTGGGCGGAATCAACCTCGACGGTCTAACGATCAACACGCCCAGTTGGAAGCATTTGCTGCCAACTGGGTTGTGTCGTTTCCTGGGGCTGCAAGGAAGTCACTCTGTCTTCTCGACGATGCCTCACGACGCGCCCACGACGGTTTCTCGACTTAAACAACCCGTCGACAGACGCCACTGCCTGCACCGGCAGCGATGTCAGCAAATCTGTCCGAACCTCCTCAGTCCGTGCGAATTGCGTCGACAACAGCGATCAACTGAACTTGATCGAGCCGCTTAACACGAATGACACGTTCCGTCTTGAACGTGTTGCGTTTTGTTTCACCTGCTTTATTGCACGTTTGTCTCTCTCAACGTCATGAGAAAGGACAAGTACTACATCATGAACTCTTTTTATAACGACGAACAGGGCGCGATTGTCTCCATCGAGCTAGTTCTCATCATCACCATTGCCGTCCTGGCATTGATCGTCGGCTGGAGCGAAGTCGCTGTGGCCGTGAATACTGAATTGAATGATATCTCGAACGGCGTGGGATCTCTGAATCAGAGCCTCTTCGCCACGTGCTTCGGGGTCGGCGCCAATGGCAACGGCAAGTTTAAGTCGGTTTATGCTGGCCAATGGTGGGACGACTTTGCCGACGATTGCGACGCCAACACGACGTGCGATCTCGTCGGCTCGGGTCTTGTGGCCGGCAACGGCTGATCGGGACGCGAAACTTCGCACTCCGGTTATACTGATATTAGCGATTATGCGGGCACTACGCCCGGTGGGGAGCTTCAACTCCCCGCCGGGCCTTTTTCATTCTTTGGCTGCGCGCTCGTGCTTTCCAAAGGCAGCATGTCGTAATCCGACAACTGACGCTGAGTCAGTGCCACACCCACTTGGAACTTCAGTGCCAACCGTCGCGGCGCGGCTTTACGGCATGCGGGTTTCCTTCGGCACAATCGTTGCTATGGAGTATGCCCGACTGACTGGTTGACGGTGTTGGTGCGAAGTTGATGATCATCGGAATTGCAGCGAGATTTCCTCGAATGCCTTCCAGGATCTTATCAACGCCTCCGCATCAGCCCTTCGCCAACGGTTCCTGTACAGGTCAGTGGTGATCCGCGTCGGCCGACGCTGGTCCCAAATGCAGGGCGGTAAACAGCACGAGCAATTGGTTTCCTCACCGGTTGTTGGTGTTCGCTCGGCAAGGTTCTGGATGTTTCCGAATTCAGCATCGTTTCCTCACGTGCTGAAGCGTTTCGAGCGGCCGTTGTTCGGTTGCCCGTGACGTCTGGTTTCGTCCCCGGTTTTTTCTCACTCTCTGAATGTCTGCGCGAAAGGACAAAGTACGAAATGGTCAAGAATTTTCTGAATGACGAGAACGGTGCCATCGTCTCGATCGAATTGGTTCTCATCATCACCATCGCCGTTCTGGCGTTGATCGTTGGCTGGAGCGAAGTCGCTGTGGCCGTCAACACCGAATTGAACGACATCTCGAACGCTGTTGGTTCATTGAACCAGGGCTTCAGCGCTGTTGGCTTCTCCGGCACGAACGGCGCCGGTGGTTTGCCCGCCAAGCTCAAGTCGACCTACAACGCTCAGGTCTTCGTCGACACCCCCGACGATTGCGATGTCAACACGACATGCGATCTCGTCGGCACCGGTCCGGTTGCCGGTGGGGGCTGATTCTTGTCTAGCATCTCAACCCGCTCTGACATCGTTAGAGCCTGAGATGTCTTGAGCAAGTCAAAACCCGGCTGGAAGCACATACGCTTCCAGCCGGGTTGTTTTATTGGTGAAGGGTCGGACGCTGGCGTATGGTGAAGAATCGATCGACTGAAGATTTTACCACGGAGACACGGAGAATACGGAGACCTGATCTGGGATTTCTCCGTGCTCTCCGCGTCTCCGTGGTGAATCTGCCCCTCTGATTTAGAAGGAATTAACGCGTCCTCACCCGGCGCGCATTATTGGTGCTCAAAACAGATTCGTTTTTGGAACGTACCGCGACCACTGGATTCGAACTATCCCAAAATCTTCGTCTTCAACGAATTCAACAGGCTGACCGCCTTGCCGATATCCGCCTTCTGACGGTCTCGGTCATGGGCAATTTCTCGTTCGATCGTCAGCGGTCCGGTGTAGCCCAGTTCGAGCAGCGTTCGCAGATAGGTTTCCATCCCGACATCGCCGTCACCGAGTGCGACCTCGGAACCCCAGGACACTCCGCGCTGATCCGGAGCCGCCCACTTGGCATCTTTGCAATGGACGCTGCGGACCAGATGTCCCACCTTCCTCAAGGCCTCAATCGGTTCGCCTGATCCATAGAGAATCATGTTGGCCGGATCAAAATTGATGAAGAGGTTATCCCGTTCGACATCGTGGATGAATTCGAGCAGATGATCGGCCGACTCTTGCCCCGTTTCCAGGTGCAGGTTCTGGGCGTTCCCATTCACATGGTCCAGCAGATCCTGCGTCGCGGCGATCAGATTGCGATAATTGGTGCTCTTGCGATCGGCCGGCACGAAGCCGATGTGCAGCCCCACTGCCCCGCAGCCCAACTGCTTGGCGAAATCGGAGATCTCGGTCATCTCGGCCACACGTGCCGCGCGAGTCGCTTCGGGGACCAGGCCCACGGTGCGAATCGTCGTCGGAATGTCGGCGTAACTTTCGCCGTCAAATCCGCCGAAGACGCAGGTGACCGTAATCCCTGCAGCCTTGCAGCGGTCGAGGAATCCGCGGGCTGCCGTGGGAGTCCGAGTCTGCTGATGAGGGGCATGGACCTGGACCGTATGAATCCCCAGTTCCTGGGCAACATCCAGATGCACTCCCAAGCCGGCATCCACAGAGGCAAATACACCGATGGGCCATTTTTCCATTTTGTTTCGAATGCTCCTCAAGGGACGGGCGGGTCTGGATGCGGTCTCAATCATCCCTGCTTTCCGTTCCCACAGGGGCTCAGATGGCAGGGTGTGGCGATCATCATAATGTGATCGTCAGCAGTGATCCAGCATCAGGAAGGAACTGTCGGAACCTGTTCCCAGTTCGAGGGCGCACAGGGGATTCCGATTTTTCCCGAACTGCAAGCGAGTTATCGCATTGGTGAAAGTCGAGAGTTTGCGAAGCCTCGAATAGACTGATTTTCACTCTATTGTGAAAGTTGGTCGCGAATCGAGGATCTAGGAAAATGGGTGGTGTTTGTCCTTGGCCATTGGTCCTGTGGACAAAGAATTCAAAGAGCGCACTGAGATCGCGCATGAGTGCCAAATGGATCCGACTTCTGCGACCGATGACTCCCCGATGGTTTGAAAAGTAGGCGGGGAATACCCAGCGCGGGCTATGCCCGCAACTCACCGTGGTGCATCGGAGAGCCGCGGCATCACTGGTCAGGATGAACTGGTCTTCACCCCGGGAAGGGTGGCAGCTATTAGCCCTGGGTTGAGCGTACTCGCGATACCCGGGGGATGGATTCACGTGTGGGTCTCGACCCCGGAGGGGTCGCAGCCGTGTTGTCGCTGCGCCTCCAGGGGTGAGAATCCAAGCATGTGACTGCGCAATTGATATCGGGAATCTTCGCGGAGGAACGAAATCAAACGTTAGTAATTTAGAGAGACGAGTCGTGTGAACATGAGTCCAAAGATTTCAAAGAGCGCACAAAAATCGCGTGTGCCTCCGTAAGGGAAGCCGCCAGGCTTCGGGCACGGGTCGAGAAGACGCCTGCACTCAGATGAGGGAGGCGGCCACGTGGCGGACGCTGCCAGCGTCCCGCGCATTCACCGAACATGCTCCATGCCTGTCGACGGAATTCCACGGCAGTGGACGCCAGAACAAAGAATTCAAAGAATGCGGCGAATGACAGTGTGGGTTCCCAAAGGGAACGGATTCCAAGTTCAATGCCTAACCGGCAGGCATGTCACTTCGCAACTGCTATTGCCAGGTTGCGGGTTGGGGGGCCGGCAAGCGCCCGCATTCTGGCGAATGCGGCTACGAGCGGAATGGTGTGTACGATAGTTCAAAGAATTCAAAGAATGCGCACGTCATCGCGTGTGACTTCGTGGCTGTTGTTGCCAGGTTGTCTGGCAGATCAGGTCACTTGGCGCACGAACAGTTTGGCTCGTGCGACGTCGTTTTGAGGGTCCATGAAGAAATTGACGGACGAGCAATCGTCGCCCTGTTTGACTCTAGCGGGCCGTCCGGCGCAGTGGTATGTTGTTGACAACTTGCCCGAGCTTGTAGACAACTTGCCTGACTGACTCTCAGGCGGTGATCAGCTTCGCTGATGACTGCCTGACGCGTGTACGACCCGCCGTGGACCACCCTGCCCTCCTCATGAGTCGCCCGCAATGCTGCCGCTTAAGAACATTGTGCTACCGACTGATTTCAGTGAGCCCACGCTCGCTGCGACGCGTTACGCCGTGACGCTGGCCAAACAATTCGGTGCCACCCTGCATCTCCTACACGTCATCGAAGATCCCCTGATGCTGGCCCCCATCTTCGAAAGCGTCCCGCTGCCGCCGCGGCTGTCGTTTGAAACGTACGCTCAAGACAGACTGGAGAACTGGATTCCCGACGCCGACCGCGATGACCTCAAGCTCGAATTGCATTGGCTCCATGGTCATCCGTTCTCGAGAATCATCGAATTCGCCAGTGATCACCGCATGGATTTGATCGTGATGGGAACCCACGGCCGCAGCCTGATTTCGCAGGCGATCCTGGGCAGCGTCGCGGAAAAAGTCGTGCGGCATGCCACCTGTCCCGTACTGACGGTTCGTAATGCGCCGAGCTGAGGAGAAAATGACGAATGCCGGGTCGTGACCTTCCCTCCCCGACCTGCTCTCGTCTTGAGCCGCTCAATCCTGTTATACTGCAGCATCTCCAGCCGGTTCGCATCGCGCGAAACGCAGCCGGGGAAAGTGTATAAAAAACTACCTTTGGCGGGTGGGAGGCACAAGACACAGGATGCGACGGGTTTGGACCGGTTACTGGATGTTCGGGGGCCTCGTGGGGGCTCTCGTTTTCGCGAGCGCCCCACCGTACATGTACGCCCAAGAAGCCAGTGGTCTGGCCGCGGTTGCGGCTATTGAACAGACCCTGGTGGAAGCCATTGCTCGCTCTGAACAGTCTGTCGTCAGCATTGCTCGGATCAAACGGCAGGCGCCCCATATCGGCTTCGAAGACCCGTTTCCCCGTGCGGTCCGCGGCGGGCTGCGTTCCGAGTTCGATGCGGATGATCCCTCCAACCCCGATTTCATTCCCACCGATTTCGGGTCGGGAGTCGTCATTCATGTCGACCCCCCGGCCTCCAATCTACACCGTGCATTCATCCTGACGAACTATCACGTCGTCAAAGGGGGCACGCGAACGGTCCCCGACGAGAATCGCCCCGACGAATACCAGATCTGGGTGCGTGGCTCGAACCGCCGCGGTGCCGCCGCTTCGATTTACGCGGCGGACCCGCGCAGTGACCTGGCCGTGATCATCGTCCCCGATTCGGAATTGAAACCCATCAAGCTAGGAGATGGCTCCAGGCTGAAAAAGGGCCAACTGGTGATTGCCTTGGGAAATCCCTACGCCGCGGCTCGCGACGGATCAGTCAGTGCGAGCTGGGGAATGGTCAGCAACCTGCGCCGCCGCCCGGCGTTTCCGCGCGATCCTCTCGATCTGGAAAAACGCAAGCGCGAAACCCTGCACGACCTGGGCGATTTGATTCAGGTCGACACACGATTGAACTTGGGGACCAGTGGTGGTGCGCTGATCAATCTGAAGGGGGAACTGGTCGGCCTGACGACGTCGCTGGCGGCCTTGGCCGGTTTTGAAAAATCTTCGGGATTTGCGATTCCAATCGATGCCACGACCATTCGCGTCATTCAAACACTGCGCGACGGAAAAGAAGTCGAGTACGGCTTCCTGGGTGTGAGCTTCGGGCATCCGGCCGCGCTGATGAATTTTCCGCGCGGCGATTTCAAGCAATCGAACGCTCCGGAAGGTGCTTATGTTGCGGGCCTGGTTGTGGGTGGCCCCGCCGAACGTGCCGGCATTCTGGATGATGATGTCATTACGAACGTCAATGGCGAACGCGTTTTCACGCGCGACGATCTGACTCGCGAAATCAACAAGCTGGGACCGGAGACGAAGGCCAAGATCACCGTGTGGCGGAACTCGGGTGCCACCGGTGGCGGAACCGTGTCCGTGGAAGTTACGCTCGCCAAGTGGGGTGCATTTGATGAAGACGGGATTGTGATCTCACAGCATCGTCATCCTGTCTGGCGGGGTCTGGTGATTGACTATTCGACGGCCCGGGATAAACATAACGGGGAATTCAAGCCATTCCCGAAAGGGGTGTTGGTCCTGAAGATCGTGCCGCCCCTCGACGTCTCGCAGACCGAGCTCGTCGAAGGCAACCGAATTGTGAAGGTCAACCAGCGTCCGGTTGGCACCCCGAATGAATTTACCGACGCCGTCAAAGAACTCCGCGGTGACGTCATCCTGGAGCTCGATAACGGTAAGAAGATTACCATACACGAATAACAAGACCGGTAACTCTTTGAACGAATGACGCGAGTGCGCTTCTACAGTCGCCAATCTTTGTATTCCTTCGTGTTCTTCGTGACCTTCTGTTCAAAAAAATGAGATTGGAACAGAAGGTCACGAAGAACACGAAGAATTGCAAATGGCCATTCAAGTGGAGGCAGCTCTTGTTACATTTCGCAAAACTGTGGCCTAAACCGTAAGATAAAAACCGGACGCTAGCGCGTTCCGGCGGATACCGATTAACAGCAACATCAACACAACTACGAGTCATTTTGGACAGTGCCTTCGTTGTGGTCAAACGGATTGACCGCCGCACCGCCCCTCGCCGCCAGTCATGCCCTCTGAAATCCAACATCACATCCCATGAAGACCGACGAACTACGCGAAAGATATCTTGATTTCTTTGTCTCGAAGGGCTGCATCCGTCGTCCTTCGGATGTCCTCGTCCCGCGCGATGACAAGACGATCCTGTTTACGCCGGCAGGGATGAATCAGTTCAAAAACCAGTTCCTGGGAATCGGGCCGCTGGAGTTCACGAAAGCCACCACCAGCCAGAAGTGCCTGCGCACCGGTGACATCGATAACGTCGGCAACACCGCATATCACCACACCTTCTTCGAAATGCTGGGCAATTTTTCGTTCGGCGACTACTTCAAGAAGGAAGCCATTCACTGGGCATGGGAATTCCTGACCGATAAGAAGTGGCTGGGCCTGGATGGATCTCGCCTGCGGATCACCGTCTACCTGGATGACGACGAAGCCTACAACATCTGGCACGATGAAATCAAAATCCCCGCGAACCGCATCAGCCGGGAAAACGAAAAGGAAAACTTCTGGCCGGCGTCGTCCCCGACTCTGGGACCCGATGGAGTCTGCGGACCGTGCAGCGAAATCTACTACTTGCCTCCCGGCTCCAACAGCGATGTTGAGATCTGGAACCTCGTCTTCACCCAGTTCAACCGTGTCGGCGATCCCCCCAATAACCTGCGTCCGCTGCCCAAGAAAAACATTGATACGGGCATGGGCCTGGAGCGCTGTGCGTCCACATTGCAGGGCGTCCTCAGCAATTTCGAAATCGATTTGCTGAAGCCGTTGTGCATTGCTGCGGGTGACGCCGTCGGCATGCACTACGACTACCACGCTCCCCAAGGCCGCGCCCTACGCCGCATTGCGGACCACGTTCGCGCTTGTACTTTCTGCCTGCACGAAGGGGTCGATCCGGGACCAGAGAAGCAGGGCTATATTGTCCGCTTGTTGTTGCGGCGAGCGTTCCTGGAGGGCTATCTCCTCGGCCAGCACGAGCCGTTCTTGTACAAGGTCGTACCTGCCGTCGTCGACGCCATGAAGACGGGCTATCCAGAAATCACTCAAACCGTTGAGCAAGTCATCGCCGGCATTAAGACTGAAGAAGAACAGTTTCTGGGCACCGTGGAAAAGGGTGTCCGCAAGTTCGACAAGTTCGTCGAAGAGGCCAAACGCCAGGGCTCGGCCTCGATCTCCGGCGATGCTGCGTGGGAATTGCATTCGACAGATGGCTTCCTGATTGATTTGACTCAATCCCTGGCCGAAAAAAATGGTCTGCAAGTCGATCGTTCGCGGTTTGAATTCCTGCAGAATAAACATAGTAAAGACAGCGGAACGGGCGCATTTGCCGATTCGGTGATGGCGGCGGGGCCGCTTTCCGAGTTGCAGAAAACGCTGAAATCGACCGAATTCGTGGGGTACGAGGTTCTCGAAACGGTAGCGAAAGTCGTGGGGCTGATCGCTGACAAGCAAGTCGTAAAAAGTGCCCGGCAGAGCCACGAAACGATCGCCATCGTCCTCGATAAGACACCCTTTTACGCTGAGGCGGGCGGCCAGGTGGCCGATAGCGGTACGCTCAAGGGGCCGGGGTTTGAATTCGAAGTTCGGGATACTCAGAAGGATGCCGGGCTTTATCTGCACATCGGCAAAGTGATCAGCGGACAGATCGAAGTCGGCGCGACGGTCACGGCGAAGGTCTGTGAACGCCGTCGCTCCGGAATCCGCCGGGCTCACTCGGCGACTCACCTATTACATCACGCCTTGCAAACGGTGCTCGGTAGCCATGCGATGCAACGCGGCTCCAAGGTAGAAGAAGACACCCTGCGTTTTGACTTCACCCAGCCCAAACCGATCACGGACGAGCAATTGACCGAGATCGAAAACATTGTCAACGCTAAGGTCGCTTCCGGGGCGCCAGTCACGTGCGAAGTGATGGACCAGGAAGCGGCCAAGAAGGCCGGCGCGACGGCTCTCTTCGGCGAAAAATATCCCGATCGAGTGCGCGTGGTGACAATGGGCGACTTCAGCAAAGAGCTCTGCGGCGGAACGCATCTTACCAGTACGGGACAGGTCGGCCTCTGCAAAGTGATCGCCGAAGAATCCGTCGCCAAGGGTGTTCGCCGTATTACCGCTTACACCGGCCCCAAGGCCCTGCAAAAAGTCCGCGACGACGAACAGCTCCTGCACGAAGTCGCGGTCGCCTTGAAGGTGTCGCGAGTCGAGGATGCGCCGCAACGCGTTAATGCCTTGCTGGAAGAACTCCGTGAACTCAAACGTGAACTCCAAAAACAATCGTCGCAGTCAGCAGCGGGTCTTGTCGACACGCTATTGGCCGCAGCCTCCAAGGCGGGCGAAACAACCGTGGTGACCGCGCTGGTCGACAACGCCGACGCCGATACGATCCGCGGCTTGATTGATCAGATTCGCCGCAAATCACCGTCGGCCGCAGTCCTCTTGGGCTCCATCAGCGACGGCAAGGTGATCCTGATTGCCGGCGTCACGGCGGACCTCGTCGAGAAGAAGCTCAGCGCTTCCGACTGGGTCAAAGCCGCGGCCAAGGCCGTTGGCGGCGGCGGCGGCGGTCGCCCCGACATCGCCCAGGCAGGTGGCAAAACGCCAGAAAACCTGCCGCAAGCGATCGCCGACGGAAAGACCTACCTGCTGCAGAAACTGGGCAAATAAACACTAATTCGTGTGGCCCGGGTTCCAGCACTCGGGCCACACTCCTTAAGTTATTAGCCCCGAGAGGGGCGACCGCATATAGCCTGGGGCGGAAGCCCCAGGTCGCCGCGTGTAATAAAATCCTAGCCCCGGAGGGCGACCCACGATCCGCGATTGGGTCGCCCCTCCGGGGCTATGGTGTTTCTCTTTTTTCGAGTCCTGGGGCTTCCGCCCCAGGCTTTATGCGGCCGTCCCTCCGGGACTACTTCTTCGTGGGCTTGAAGGACTCAAACACATCCGCCAATACGCTATCGGCCAGACGCCCCAGCTCCGCCAGGATCAACCCCTCGGCTTCGGGTAGTAATGGCGAACTGTTGGGCTCATAGCCACCATATTGGTGAGACTCGGCCGTGCAGATATAGCCGAGGTTTCCGTTTGCATACCCGATGACGATGGGAATCGCCCGGTCCGCAATGGCCTTCTCGACCTGAAACCCATACTCCACCATCGGCTCGCCGGGAATGGTTAGTAACAGATAGTCACCAATTCGCAGAGCCTGCATTTCACAAGAGAGCTTCTCTTTTTTGCCCGGCAGTTCAATGACGCTCGTCGCACACTTGAGCGGGTAGATCGTCTTCCGCTTGGCCAATTCCTCGCGCACCACGCTGCGATCAACGGCTCTCACGACGGCACAGCCCAAGCTGCGTCCCGTCCATTTGATGTCGGCTTCGTTGCCGCAACGATACGGAACTCCCGGCAGGTTCGGTCGGATATCACCCGCGCAACCCTGCAAGAAAAGCGCCTGCGTCTTCGGACCATAGACCATCTCAACAAACGACTGCGCTTCACCGGGGAAGTCTGCGCTGATCTTCGGAAAGCCGTTGGGATGAGGTGGCGTCAGCTTGTCGCCCCAGGTGAATACACACGGATGGCAGACCGCATGCATCATGACGGACATCGGTTCCAGTGATCGGCCATCATCAAACCGCAGGACTTTGACGCGGATGATCACACGGGCCGTCTGGATTCAGCCGCACGACGGCTCGGCCATTGATGACCTTGCGACGATTGATATTAAAGTCGATGCGATCCTCACCATAACCAATTGACACTGGCCGCATTTCTTTGGCCGCCTTGACGGCTGCCGCTGCGATCTTGGTGACCATCTCGCGACTCCAGGGAGTCTCGCGCGACCACCCGGGGCCCGAGTGATTGTGGGAAGTCGCCACGAGAATGTTTTCACGCGGCGTCTGGGTCGGCTCAGCGATCGCATCGCGCAGGGCCTCGACCATGGGAGTCGAGGCGCTGATCAAGTCGAGCGTCACGATGGCCGCGCGAGTTTGCTCGTTCGCCAGCAACAGGACTCCCGCGCGAATCGGATCGCGGACTGAGGTCGTCGGCCGCACGTGTCCGACGACGGGCGTATCCGGCGGCGGGGTGATATCGACCTTAGCCACGGCAGCCAGCAAGTTCGACTCGACTGGAAACTGGAAGGGCTCATCCGCTTGCGAGCCAGTCACATTCAAGACCAGCACCGCGCAGATCAAACAGGCGATCATTCCCATCGTGGATCTCATGGAGGAATTGCTCTTTCTAAGGTGGTATTCCAGCGCTTCGATCAAACCATGTCCCGCATTGTAAGCGGTCGAAACAGATTCCCAAATGAACCTGGAAAAAACCGCTCCAGGAACACCCCCAAGATCTCGGGACAGTTATAATGGTTCAGACGGCGTTGGCATTGGTCTCGAGTGATGAAACCTTGGAGATTGACTCGATCCGATCGATGAAGATGCCTTCTCTGTTTCGAAGTCACTCAAGGAAAAAAGTGGGGTTCGGAGGGCGGTGTTGATGTGGTTGGAGAATTCCACCATAATTGCGCTGTCGCCTGCAACCTAAGAGCGTTCCAAGTCAGCGGATGCCTGTTATCGATGTCCATCGTTCAGGCGTACTGGCAGGCGTTGATCAGAATTGTCGCCATTTTCACTTCTTAGGAAGGAGCCTGATATGCCCGTGTTCAAAGACAATGCCGACTCGATCGGACGGACCCCGCTTGTACGGATCAATCATTTGACGGAGGGCCTCAGCGCCGCCGTGTTGGCGAAGATCGAGGGCCGCAATCCGGCGTATAGCGTCAAGTGCCGAATTGGCGCATCAATGATATGGGATGCCGAAGAAACTGGCAAACTGAAGCCCGGGATGCACGTTGTGGAACCCACCAGCGGCAACACCGGCATTGCGTTGGCCTATGTGTGTGCGGCGCGAGGGTACAAACTGACGTTGACGATGCCCGAAACGATGTCGATGGAACGACGGCAGATGCTGAAGGCGTTTGGAGCCCAGTTGATTCTGACTCCTGGCGCCGAAGGCATGCGTGGAGCCATCAAGAAGGCCGAGGAACTCGCTGCTGATCCCACCTACTTCATGCCCCAGCAATTCAAGAACCCCGCGAACCCGGCGATTCACTTTCGCACAACTGGACCGGAAATTTACAACGATACTGAAGGCAAGGTGGATTATTTCGTGGCAGGTGTGGGGACCGGTGGGACAATCACAGGTGTCTCACGCTATCTCAAGCACGAGAAGAAAGTGCCGGTCAAGTCGATCGCGGTCGAACCGAGCGACAGTCCCGTGCTGTCTGGCGGAAACGCGGGACCGCACAAGATTCAAGGTATTGGCGCTGGCTTCATCCCGGATATCCTCGATCGCTCCATCATTGACGAAGTCGTGCTGGTGACCAACGAAGAAGCCTTCGACATGGCCCGTCGGCTCGTTAAAGAAGAAGGGATCATTGCCGGTATCAGTTGCGGTGCCGCGATGAGTGCCGCACTGAAAATTGCCAAGCGCCCTGAAGCTGCGGGTAAGACGATCGTCGTCATTCTGCCCGATTCGGGCGAACGCTATTTGTCGACGCCGCTATTCAGTTCGTAAGTCCAGTGAATGAGATGCGGTGAGTCTAAGGTTTTACACAAGGATTGAGCCACAGACGGACACGGAAGAAACACCGAACTAGAAAGAGACGATTCGTCCGCTTCTAATTTCTGTGTTTCTTCTGTGTTAATCTGTGGCTCGTTCGTATTGGAATCGACAGTCAGGCTTACGCGTGCAAAGTCACGCGGGCGACTTTGCCCTGGCGCCCGAGCGAGATTCCGCCGGAAGGGCTGGTCAGCTTGAGCTGGAAGGTTCGTTTCGTATTTCCCATCGCTTGATTGACCAACTCAATAGTCACCTGCTGGCTCTGTTGTCCCGGGGCAAAGTTGATTGTCTGGGATAGTGCATTGAACAACGCCCGGGTCTTGGCAGAGCCGGCCTTGGTTTCAATATGGATCTGTCCCGGAAGTGACAAGTCGCCCGTGCGGGAGATCGTGACGATGAGTTGCCCGCTGGCCACGCTTGCCGAATAAGTGGTCTTTGAAAATTGAACCGTAGAAGGGCCGGCCTGTGTCGGCTCGTTATTCTGAATGGTCAGCGCCAGCAGACTGGACGAACCGAGCGTGGCGCCGTCTGTGGGATTGCTGAGCTGGATCTGCAACGATTTGTTGGCTCCTGAAAACAGGTTGTCGAGGATCGCGACGTCAATCTCGGCAGTCGATTGTCCATCTGCGAATTCCAGCGTTCCCGAGATCGCGGTGAATTCGGTGTCCGCCTTGGCCGTTCCTGCCAGGGTTGTATAGTGAACGGTGACCGCACCAGTCGTGCCTCCCACACGACGCACAATGATGTGCGCAACCCCGGCGTTCTCCAGGACACTTTGAGCCGTCACCTGAAACTGCAGGTGTCCAGGCCCGGCTGGACCAGCCGCAGATGAGCCTTCAAACGCGCCCAGATCGAGAGCCGTTCCGATTACGTCACGCGCGGTGTGGCCCTGATGGACGACATATTGATCAGTCGGCTCCTGTTGACCAATCGCTGCAACGACCAGAGGACCCGACTGATCGAGTGCCTGTGAGAAGTCGCTGAGATGCAAATTAAAGTTGGCGGGATCCACGAAGCCGGGATCGTTCTCTGGATTACTGATAAAGCTGTCAGTTCCGGTGATCACGCCATTCGTCCAATTCTGGTCGTTACGCCAGGTCGCCCAGCCCGGCGAAATCCAGTTGTTCGCGAAGTACGCTGTCCCGCCGCCACTGTCCATCAAGGCCAGTCCGGTCGCGGCGACGTCCGGATAGGCCGGGTCGCCCATGGCATAGAAAATGTTGTTGCGGATATCACCGATCTGCGCGTTGGAATCGAAACGAAAGACTTCGGTTGTGTAGCGAGCGTCGGGAGTGCCTTCGCGAGACCCCTGGATAAAGACGGTGTTGTTATAGAAATAGAGCGTTCCGGTTCGATAGATCGCGTCTTCGCCCGAATCACCGCCGTAGTGAACAAGATTGGACGAGTTTCCAGGTCCAGAAAGGTTAATCAAGATATTGCCATAAACAAACGTCTGTTGATAGCGAGGATCGGCGCCCGCCTGGCCGTAGCTGTCTTCGGCATCGACGAGGTCGAGCAGGTGGGCTCCCCCTTCGATCCAGTTATTCTTGACGACCAGGCCGGCGGAACGATCTTTCAGATTGTTGCCCCCTGATCCCGGCAACAGCGGGCCGAAGTGATTGTCTTCGTAGGTGATGCCGATGGCTTCGGTATAGGCATTGTGATGGCGGTCATCACCGACGTTACCATTATCGTGGAGATAGTTGCCCCGGATGAGAATATCGCGTGACTGGAGGTCTTCCGTTTCTCCTGACGCCACGAACAGCCCATTGCTGTTGTGATCGATTTCACAGTCGGCGATCGTAATGTGCTCGCCGCGTTCAACATAGATCCCGGCTGCATTGCTGAGGTAGGGAACGGTCGAATGGTCTGGCCGAATCAGAGAATTTCCCACATGGGCATTTCGAGCTTCGAGGCCGCTGATTTCAATATAAGAAGGCTTGTCTCCCAAGGTGTAGTTGGAGTTGACACTCACTGTGATCACGCCGCGGGTGGGCATGGCCGAGTAGACATAATTCAGGTCTGCGTCGATGACGGCATCTTGGCCATCGATGATCGGTCGCTCGCCGTTCGGACCGGGCACGCCGATGACACGAATGGGGGCGTCCGCCGTCCCGTTGGTGGAGATGAGGATGGTTTCGTGATAGGCCTCGGGGCGATAGTGAATGGCGACGGTATCGCCGGCCTGCAGTCCGCTCCAGGGAACGGCACCGATCGACGTATAGGCCAGGTTGGGACCGACATCATAGAGCGTCAGCAACTGCCGCGATTCCAAGCGTTCGACCAACGACCATGAGGCAGCGCGTCGACGGCGAAGCGGCGTGCGATGTCCCGTTGAAGCCGATCTCCAGAGTGCGGATCCAAACGATTGCAGTGAGTTGCAGAGTGAGTGAGCCGTTAAACTAATGCCCTGAGGAACGAGTGAGGTCATAAAGTTGCCGAGTTCTGGGGAGTGTCGAAGCGTAGGATCAGTAACTACGCTGAGAGTATTCCCGCTGGTGGCGAAGTTGCCAGAGGAACCGCGCTCAACAACGCCCTAACGCCACCAAGAACTCTTGAAATCTAACGATCACGAGCAGAGAACGGATCGGTCAGTTTTGAGGCAAAACGGCAACATGCGGATTCGGCAGGGGTGGTCTCGCACGGGTTGAATCTCAGCCTTTATCACCCCAAAGAATGACAGCAGCCCGGAGGTCGTTGCCGTCCGGGCTGCTGCAGGTTTGCTTTGATATGCCGATTAACCCCCGCCCTAACGGGACGGAGCTCACCAGTCTTTTTTAAATCGACTTAGCGAATTGTTGACCCATTGGCTCGCCAGACGGCAGCGGCCGAGGGAGCCGGGCGGCTGAAGTGTCCGGAAGCACTACTGACCCGTGGCGCCAGTTCGTCGGCGTACGAGGTCGGCTGAGCACTGCGGCGGGGAACCGCTTGGGGCGGGGTGTAGCTGTGATCGATCTGGTTGTTGCTGGACGGTGTATCCAGGTATCGCGCTTCGGGGACCGGATTGCTGACCGGTGCCGAGTCATAGGCTGGCGTGGGAGCGTAAGCGGTACTGATCGTGGGACTGTAGTTCGTGGTGACCGCGGGACTTGGCATGGGGTAGCTCGACAAGCTCGGGTAGGGGCTCATCATCGTTCCAACTGTACTGGGAGGGCAGGGGCTACTTGGGGGGCAAGCTGGAACACACGTCTGACGGGCCACATACCGCACGGTCTGTACGGGGACCATGGTCGTCGAGACCTGCGGAATCACCCGGCAGACCTGTTGCGGAACGGTCCTGCAGGCTGTCCGTTGTGTGTAGGCGGTCTTGCAGATTTGCTTCGTCACGGGCTTCGCCACCCAGACTTGCTGCCAGTGTCCCTCATCGACTGTGACGTTCTCGGTCGTCTGAATGGGCACTGTTTCGGTATAGGCTTCGGCCCGGTATTGGGTTTCCACGACAGTACGGTTGGTGACCACCCGTTGTGGGCAGTATTTGGTCTCATACACCGGGTGCATGGTGGTCTGCGGGATCATTAACGGAGCCGCGGGGATGATTGGTTCCGTGATCATCGGGGCCGCACAATTGCACGGGCTGGCGCGCTGGCAGCGGTGACAGCGAGTGACGGTCTTCACGCGAGTGCGAATTCGGGTATGACAATCCGGGCAATCCTGAGCCCAGCCATGTCCGGCATAACAGGTTCCAAACAGAACCGCCATCAACAGGCAACGTTGTGCAATGGCCATCGGTGCCACTCCTCAAAATCGAATAGTGCAACAGGCAAGCGGGAGGGAAGCAGACTCATTTTTCATGGGTCTGGTCAAAACTGAGCAACCAAAACGCGTTGTCTCAGCCAGCATCACGTCACGAACAGGCATTCGTCCGCGGGCGACACTTTCCCGGTCTAACCGTAGCTATCGGCAGAATCGACACAGAGGGTTAAGTCATTCCGATCGGTTTACTTGGCAAAATCCCGCAAGTCGACGCAGAGGTCCCAAATTATTGGCAGCGAATGGGGCAATGAAAGTCGTTGATCGCTCCGCGATCGATACGCGGGCGCAGTGCCAACTTTGCATGAGAATAACGTTGATCCGTACTGCAGAGTCGCAACTGCGAATGCGTTTCGATCGCGGAGCGATCAACGACTTTCATGCCGGTTGGAGGTTGCTGCTGCGGTTCGCTTTGATGTCTCAAGAGTGGGAGGTACCACCTGGGGAGAATCGCCATTGGACCGTTGTGCCAGTGCCTCGGTCGGGACAGCCAGAATCAGAATGTCGTCGGTTTTTAGGAATCTCCGGCGACGGTCGATGATCTGTACCTTCGGGCCGAGGGCCTCTTTGAAAGTCAGAAGGTATTTCTCGCGGATGATGAGATACGCACCCGGGACGTCCTGCAAGAAGGTCACGGCTTGCTCAGGAGTCTTGATACGCTGCACCGGTTGGCCGGCGTAGTAGGCCAGGCTGGGCTCGAAATAATCGAAGGCTGCGATGCGCGGTTGGGGGCTCTGAGCGAAAATGCGGGACATCAGCGCTGCGCTCGTTTGATGCGGATTGACCTGCACGGCGACGATTCCAAACAGACAGCCTGTGAATAGCAGTGAGGAGGCGCCGAATGTCTGGACCGCTCGGGTGAATTGCTGACGTTCGCTATAGATGTAGGCGACCAGGCCTCCCGCGAAGGGGATCAACCCCGCCCAACCGAGGTACCATTTTCCGGGCAGGAGCCTGGCCGTGGCGAGTGGAATCCCAATCATGAAGAGCAGGCCGAACCCAGACAGATTCAAGAAGCCCCAGCGGCGCATCCAGTTGGCGGTTGTCTGCGGTGCGGCCAGCCATTCCGTGGCCCAGCGTGCAGTGATCAGGGCCAACGCGGGATAGGCGGGCAGGACGTAGCTGGGCAGTTTGGTACTCGCTAAGGAAAAGAAGCCGATGTAGATCGTGGCCCAGCAGCAGCAAAACAGGTCTCCGGCGGTCCAGGCTTGGGCGTTCCGCAGGCGTTGAATCAGTCGGACGCAGGCCACCGAGAGGAAAATCGACCATGGAAAGAAACCGATCATCACGGCGATGACGTAGTAAAAGATGGGCCCGGAATGACCTTCCAGGGGCTGCATGAAGCGGTTGATATTGTGCTTGCCGAGGAAACCCGCGATCCAGGCACCATCCGTGCGCCAACTGACCCAGACGTACCACGGTAATGCAATCGACGCGACTAACGCGATCGCTGTCAATGGACGCAACACCCATCCCACGCGCCAGATGGCGACGGGTGAGAGGTTCTTCATCAGATATAGGCACCGCTGCCAAAGGGGTGTCGCTGTCGACGACTCCAATCGGGCTTCCGGACGAGTCATCAGTTCTACGGCCCATAAATAGCCCATCAAGATCAGCGTGGGCAAGGCGATGCCGACCGGTCCCTTGGCGAGTACGGCGACCGCCATCGCGGCGTAGACTCCGACGTACGTCCACCAGGATTGTGGCAAATGCTGGCGTAAAACTGCGTACGGGGACTGTGTGACTATGAGTTGTGCTGAAGTCAATCGGTGACCGATCGCGCTCGATGGGAGTCCCCAGACGAAGATGGCGAGAGACAGTGTGCTGAAGAAGATTAAAGGTGCATCTGGCGTGGCGGCTCGCGAAGCCACGCCGAACATCAGCGCGGCGGCCAGCATCAGAGCGGCCCACAGGCCGACGTCCGGTTGAAAGAGACGGCGACCGATGCCATAGGTCAGCAGGCAGGTGCCGATACCCAGGATCGCCGACCAGAACCGGGCCCCGAATTCCGAGACGCCGAACATCTCGTAGGCGCTCATCATGAACCAATACACGAGCACGGGCTTGGCGGTCCGCAGTTCGTAATTGAACATCGGAACGACCCAGTCGCGACGCTCAAGCATTTCGCGAGCACACGCGGCGTTCTTGGGTTCATCCTCGTCCCACAGCTGTGGAACTCCCAGGTTCAAAAAGAACACGATGCCTGCGGCAAGAGTCACCCACAAGCAATGGCGAATCATCTGAGCCACGGCAGCCCTCCTTGCTGAACGTCGAACCGATCCCTGGTCATTCCGTCCCTGGAATGTGTCACCCCAAATTAACGGTTTTTAATTGTAGATCGAGGTGAAAAATCGGGCAACAGCAGGTCACGGCGGTAATTGTTGGTTTATGAAATGCTTGTAGCCTGACTTTCCAGATGCGAGCGATCTCCATTTGAGGGGAGGATCGCCCGACTCTGGAGAGTCAGGCTACAGGGTGGCTGTCCGAGTTTAGTGGGGTGTTTCAACCGGCAATTCGCTGGTGTGAACGTGGGCCGGATCAACCGATGGCGTGAGTGGAGTCATCGCTTGTTGGGTTTCGGCGAAGACCGGAGCATTCGTTGCGGGAGCACTCGTCATGGGGGCCGCAGACGTGACCGGAGTTCCCATCGCGACGGGCATGGGTGTCGAAGCCGGCATCCATTGG
>JAQGHS010000797.1:0-10000 GCA_028291605.1 Planctomycetaceae bacterium
ATGAGGCCCGGCAAAACCACTGGTCCGCCGGCTTTGTAAAACATGTTCAAATAGGCGAACAGACTGTTGCTGGTGAGCAGCATGGGGGCTGCAAACCAGGCCAGGCACATCGCCTGATCGAGCCGGCAGGTCAGGGGCGAAACCGACCGGACTTTGGAGTCATAGATCCGCAGGAACCCGTAGGTCTGCATCAGATAATGCCAGAAGCCCCACAGCCCCACTGCCAGAGGGATCGCGCTGGATTGAGACAGCGAGGAGTAGAGCCCGACGATCAACACCAGGATGGGGGCACAAATGAAGCGCCAGCGGAAACGGTGAAACAAGGCCCGGTCGCCGTAGGCCCGCATCAGTCCGGGTAGGTGGTGGCCGATGGCCCAGATCAGAGCGAATGACGTAATCTGGGCCGGCGTCCAGACGTATTGAGCCAGGGTCAATCCGCCCCAGACGAGAATGGGGGCCGCCACGATTAACGACAGATCGGCCAGAGGTGCCACAATCCAAGGGGAACCGCGGCAGCCAGTACTATCGGTCCGTGCAACGTGCAAAGCGGGTGTCGACATGGAGAGCTACACTAGTAGTATTGATGCACTAAACACGTGCTTCTTGGACGGGAGTTTAGTCGTCACTCACGCGCTCGCTAGGTGAAACCGGATCTGCCACAACTGGTTGCGTTGTTACTACGATCATTTCTTGCTGTATGACGACTTCGAAGAGGAGGCCTTGGACTTGTCTTCGAGCTGGAGATCGAAGGCGAGCGAATCGGTTTCGTCGTCAATTCTCTGTTTGAGGTCCGATGTTCCCGCACTCAAGTAATGCTTGGGAATCGGGCCATCGGCGTTCTTTTTCGAGGCATCGCTGGACGCTTCATCACCCAGAAACACGACGTATTCACCGGGGCACAAGCCATCGTCGGGTTTCTTGGTCTGAGCTTTAAACGTACCGTCTGAGTTGATGACAGCACTACCGGGCAGGCAAACTTCGCGGTCCACGGGCACGAAGTAGATTGTTCCTCGCGTGAGGGGCTTGCCCATCACCGTGATCTTGCCCGAGGCCTTCACCGGCGGCGCGTAATAGGGCTCACCACAACCGGTCGCGAACGTTGCGACGCAAGCGCAAACAAGGAACGGTAACAACCCGGGAACTCTCGGCCCATTGGTACGTACAATCATGGGGATTCTCTCTGGAAATTGAGGGAGCAAGAATTTGCGAGTGCAGATTCTCATAAACTAACAATAAGACCTTGACAAGTCGATTCGGAATTGGCATCGTAGTTAGAGAACTCTTAAATCAGCCTTCGCTGATCGCGTCCAGCTTATCCAAGACAGTAGTTGTCTCCTTCGAATACTTACAGCTATCAGGTGGTTTCACCACGTGAGTTAGTTCGTTGTGTTGGTTCAAATGAGCGGCAATGCCGGGAATTTGTAACGTCGAAGTGCAATGATTGGGCCGCCCGAATCAAGTCGCTCACTTTGTTGGGACTCCCCTGTTTATAGTGTTGTTATAAACAGCCGAGTATTACTGCAGGTTCATAATAACACCCAATCTGCGACACCCTTCCGGTGTCGCAATGATTCGTGTTGACGATTCGCTCGCGGTTAGGGCAAATTGCAGCAGGTCATGTGATGTATCGTGGCTCTCCACGCATGTTTTTTCAGCATCTGACATCAGTTTAAGCAGTGACTCGATTAAGACTTGAAGTTCGAGGTTGCACGATAAAGCTTGTCTTTTCGCGATAAATCGATCGCCTGGGGATCGCGTTGCGAATGGTCTATGGATTAGGTATGCAAGTTGCGTCTGAAATTCGTCAGCCCCCGTTCGGGGTCAGGATGCTGCGTCCGCTCGTCAAGGGTTGAACGCGTTCGTATCAGCGATTCCGGCAAATAATAAAGAATAAACGAAGAACTCTCGGCGCTTTTCTGTGGCCAATGTGAATTCGTGAAGTGGGAGTCTCTGCCTTAACGGTGGATACTTGGGTGTTCCGCGCCTGGCGAGAATGTGTAATGCATTTCTTACCGACCGGCAGGTTAGCCGATCGGTATCAGCATAACGTGTCGTGAAACGCTCTTGTCTTTTCCGAATCATTTATTGCGAAGGAATCTGGTCATGCGCGGACGTAGACGTCTTGGATTTACGCTCATTGAACTTATGGTGGTGATTGCGATTATCGCCGTGTTGATTGCCCTGTTGTTGCCCGCTGTCCAGCAGGCCCGCGAGGCTGCACGGCGGTCTCAGTGCAAGAACAATTTGAAGCAACTCGGTTTGGCGCTCCACAATTATGAGGGTACGCATTCAGTCTTTCCATTCGGGGCCACGACATCAATTATCAATATGGCATTAAATTGGCGGTATGACGTCTTGCCGTATCTCGAACAAACGAACCTTTACAACCAGATTGCGACAAACGGCCTGTCTCGTGCTACCGCCTGTCCCGCTGGCAGTGATCCGTGGCTGAGCCAACCCTTCCAACTGCAGGTGATTCCTGGTTTTATCTGCCCATCGGAAACGGTAGGGCCCCTCATGGCGGGGCAGCAAAACAGCGGAGATACATGCTGACCGTCGACCTCAGCAATTTCGTCGTATATGGGAAATGCTTCTGATTGCCCTTCGGGAAACTACTGTGCTCCTGCTGGTACGGTTGTTAATGGCATGTTTTCCCTTCAACCGACCCGCATTAGAATTAAGGACGTTTCTGACGGCACCTCGAATACTCTGCTGGTCGGCGAGAAAACGGGCAACAAGCCGAAGCCCGGATGTGCTAGCGGTGAGGGAGCGACCTATACTTGCTGGTCCGGTCAGTATGGTTCAGTGGGGCACGTTAATAACGGAATTAACTACTTGTGCCGGGGCGGATATACCACTGGATTAGGTTTCGGCAGCATGCATACCGGGGGCTGCCATTTCGTAATGGCCGATGGTGCTGTGCGATTTATCAGTGAAAACATCAGCACCGTCAGTGTCTTGTTGCCGCTGTCGACCAAGTCCGCAGGCGAAGTCATTGGCGATTTCTAACTGAATTGGTCGGGTAATCAAGAGATTCATCGGGATGAGTCTGTGAAGACTCATCCCGATTGTTTCATGCGCGTTTGAAGATCAAGCGCTATCGTTTGTTGCTCATACACCGGGCTCGGACAGCGCGCAGGAATGTAATCTTCACGCAGATAGGCACGTAGCCGCTGTCGCCAAGACTTCTGGAGCTGCCACCAATATTGCCGAAACACTTGGCAAGTTCTGCGGCAAAATCCCTCACAGCAGATCGGCATGGCGATCGGGTAATTGCCGAGCACACAGGCCCCCCAGTTCCGCTTCGGAAACCGAGTCCGGCAAGAATGCCAAGGCGCCAAACTCACGTGCTGGCCATTCGAGATCAGCCAGCGATTCCGGGGCGACCACGATCACGCTTCCGCTGGGCACCAGTTGCCGGACTTGGGTGATCAACCTTAACCCCGCGGCTGCCCCCGCTGTCAGATCGATGACCGTCACGCTCCCTGGCATCTCAGCCAGTGTGGTCAGCACTTGGGCCGGCAGTCGACAGGGACGCACCTGCAAATCGTGATTGGCGAAGTACCGCTTAATGAGGGCTTCCCAGCGGCTCGTCTTCTCGTAGATCACGACACCAGGAGCAAACATTCGGGAGTTCCAACGTAGCCTTCACACTCCGTGTGAAGATAGCCGGGCGCGCGGTTGACGTTGAATGTATTCAGAGTTTGTCCGCGCGCTCGGCTTTCTTCACGCGGAGCGTGAAGGCTACTATTTTCAAATGGGCGCCGTTCTACGGCTACGGTCCAAACAATTTTGGCGTCTGGGGCCGTGATTTCTCAAAGCTCAACTTCGGCAGATTCTGCTCCAGGTACGACTGCAATTCGGGACCGGTGATTTGCAAATCGTGGTTCTCGTCCGCGGTCCCTTTGATCCCCTGGACCATCTGCCAGGCAAAACTGCCGACACCCTTACCTGCATATTCCTGACCCAACTCTTTGTCTCCACGAGCGGCAATGGCCTGCAGAGTCTTCAAGGAGCCAGAAACGGACGAGAGCATCTTGGCTGGTGACGGCTGCGGAGCGGCATTTTGTGCTGTTCCGACTTGATCAGTGTCCAGGACCAGCAGCTTATCCTGCGAGGCACAGTTCTCGAACAGTTCAATCAGCCAGTCCAGCGGCACACCAGATTCCGCCGGCTGCTTCATCCGATAATCGCGGGCCGCCAGGTAGAATTTCCCCTCAGCTCCCTCGTAGGCCTGGCCCTCAAAATAGACCAAGACTTGCGTCTGCGCCAACGCTTCTTTCAAGACTTTTTCCAGGTCTTTCTGGACTTTCGCCTTGTCCGCATCCTTCAAAATCAGCAGCCGTTCCGGGGCCACACAGTAGCGATGCCGGAGTGCATTCGCCAGCAGATCGACATCGTCCAGGATGTAGCTCGTGCGAGTGACGGCCTTATCGTCATAGTGCTGAATGCCAACCACAATCGCCAGCCGGTCGTGCTTGGCGGGACGAGTGGCATCAATGGTGATTGCCTGTTCGCCGCTGCCGTCATCTCGTTCCTGATACGTGGCCTTCGCTTCATCGAATTCCCGCAGCTCGTCAAACTGAGCCAGTTCGCCGCCGACGTCGATCTCCGTTTCCGCAGTCGTCACCAGGGTATGCTGCTTGCTGTCACGCGTTTGAATGACGACGCTCTTGGCATCCCGATCGATCGATTTGACGGTCCCGGCCAGTGTTTGGTTACGAGTTGCCAGGACCCGCGTGATCTCGGTGTCATATTCCACAGACACACGGTCAGACGTCTGCAGATCGTCCTTCTTCAGATCCTCAGGTCCAATGGTCTTGCCGTTGGGCAGAGTAATGGAACACTTCTTGGCAAACGGAACCTCGAGCATTCGCGAACTGGTCCCCTGCCGTACGTCGAAGCTCAGCTTGCGGCCCTGCCAATTCAGCGTGCGCACAAACCCCGTGGCTCGGACGGACCGTCGGGCAGCAATCGAGATCGCGATTCGCTGGTCTTCAGAACGTGCTTCACCGAGATGCTGGACATGGACCCGGTCCTCTTCCTGCAGATCGATAAACTTCTTGTTTCCGTCGCCGTTGATGCGGATCACCGACGAATCTCCGACATGCACGGGGATCTGCTCGCGATTGGCCTCATTGTCCGTTTCGACAGTAATTGTCTTGGCGACCCCGTCGAGTCGAACAATCTTGCCCTCCGTCTCGATCGGCCGCGACAGGACGAAAACCGTACGGCCTTTCTGTTGATCGATCCGGACCCGGTCCCCTGCTTTGACCTCTTCCAGCAGCACCATGTGCCGAGCTGTTTCCAGAGAATCCTTCATCGACAGCGCGGGCTTGGGGCCCACGTTGATGATTTCGGGGATTCCGGTCACCTCGTCCTTGATGACGATTTCGCGCGTGGTGGCGCGAACTTGTTCCACGATTCCCGATTGCAGTTGCGGTTTGGGTGGTTCGCTGTCCCCCATGAGCAGCATCAAGGAACACATCGACATGCTGGCCACGAAGGCCCCGATGATCATCAACCGTTTGCGTTTGGCGGCTGCATCGACCGGTGGCGGCCCATCCCCCTGCTCTTCGGCCCGGATGACGCGTAGATCGACATTCAAATCGGCCAGAGCCGCGTCGGCCGACTTGTAGCGCTGCGCAGGATTCTTCGTGGCCAGTTTCTGGATGACCTTCGCGAGGTCTTCAGGAACCCCTTCCAGGACTCGCGAAATCGGCGGCAATCGTCGATCGGCGGCCGCATGCCACATGATCCAGGCGAGCTGCTTATCGCGACCATGCGCATTCAACCCGGGAAACAACGAGTCGAAATTGTTCCCGCACATCAGCTCATAGGTCGCAAACCCCAGCGAATACAGATCGCTGGCCGGCCCGACCTCACCGAACTCGTCGGACACTACCTCGGGGGCCATGTATTTCGTCGTCCCCTTGAGCAGGCTCCCCTCTTCATCGCTGACGCGTCGAGCAAGTCCGAAATCACCGATTTTCAGCCGCTTGCGGCGGTCAACCAGCATATTGCTGGGCTTGATATCCCCATGCACGATGCCGTGTTCATGCAGAAATTTGAGTGCTCGCAGGCAGTGGGCCAGAACGGTGCGCAGAGCGACGAGATCCATCGCGCGCCCGCCCATCCGCTCGCCCAGATTCCCCTGCATCAACTCCATGATCAGCCAGCCCTTCTCGCGCACGATGTCGTAGATCGTCACGATATTGGGATGCTGCAAAGATGCGAGCAGTTGGGCCTCGCCCCAGTAGCGGTCGAGCTGCTTGGGATCGCTCAAGAACTGGTCGTGAATCTGCTTCACGGCCACTTCCCGTCCGAGTTCATTGTCATGGGCGCGATAAACGGTCGCAAAGCTGCCGGAGGCGATCTTTTCCTTCAGTTCATAACGCTCGCTCGGCTTCACGTCGCACCTGTCAGGAGAATGATTCGGTAAGGCCACTGCTGGAAAGGGGATACGTGTCGTGAACCGTCCATAACAGGTACGGACCGCTGAACTTGAGTTCAAAGCAAACAGCAAAATCAGTCACACAAATCGATTATGTCATGGCGAGGCAGCAGTGGAAAGCCTAGGGAGCGTTTGAGAAGTCGTGTTAAACGCCCGGCATAGGTTCCTGACGTTAAATACAACTCCCCTCGCCCTGGTACCCCGGGGAGAGGGGTTGGGGGTGAGGGGCTTTCCGA
Organism: Planctomycetaceae bacterium; assembly: GCA_028291605.1. GTDB lineage: Bacteria > Planctomycetota > Planctomycetia > Planctomycetales > Planctomycetaceae > JAKFVC01. The sequence continues at coordinate 6,691 of JAQGHS010000797.1, forward strand.
GTGTTATTCGATTGGATGTTCAAAGGCGACTTTTTCGAGGAAAGTCTGGGCTCCGCGTCGCTGGTTGATCGTGCCCCTCACCCCCGCTCCCCTCTCCCCGGATTACCAGGGCGAGGGGAGCGACTATTCCTTTGATTTGCCGGAAATTGAGATCCGTCCCACGATGCCCGGACCGCCTGTTCCGCGATCGATTTTCTTTGTACTAACGTTTTAGTATTGACGCTCGGCAGTCTCCTGCATAAACTGCTAGTGAATTAGTAGATGACGCTCAATATTATCTGTTTTAAAGGCTCACAATGTCCCGCTCGCCCTCCAAGTATCCCACGGAACTGGAGCTTGAGATTTTGAAAGTGATGTGGCAATTGGGGCCCGCAACGGTGCGGCAGGTTCGAGACGCTTTGGCTCCGGTTCGTGATCTCGCCTACACGTCGGTGATGACCATGATGACGATCATGACCGACAAGGGCTATCTCACGCGAACCAAGCACGGACGCAGCTTTGTTTATCGCTCGGTGTACCGCGAAGAAAAGGCGTCTCGCAACATGCTGCAGGACGTTGTCGACCGTCTGTTTGGTGGTTCCACCAAGGCCGTGATGCAGCATTTACTGGAAACCTCGGATCTCGATGATGCCGAGCTGAAGTCGATTCGAGCTTTGATCAATCGCAAAGCTCGCGAAAAATTGCAGGAGCCCGGAGCGTAGTATCCGTAGCCCGACTCTCCGAGTCGGGACATCGTCGAAATGCAGAGCACCCGAACGAGTGATTCGGGCGCCGTGTCGCGGATTGCGCGTGTCGCCTCGGCATGCGCGAACGACAACTTCGATTAGAAAGCTCACCGCCATGAATGCTCTGGCCGATCGAGACTTCTGTGCCGCACTGGTTCTATCTCTGGGCCATTTCCTGTGGCAGGGAACGCTGATCGCGGCGCTGTCGGCCCTGGTCACTCGACACGTAAGGGGATCGCAGACTCGGTACAACATTTTGCTGGGCGCATTGGCATTGATGGCCGTCAGCCCGCTGGCGACTCTGGCCATTGGAAACCTGCGGTTTGAGCAGAGAGTGGCACCAGCAACCGTCACGGGAATCCCTCGCTACAAGGCATCCGCGCCACAGTTTATCCCCGTCGGCGAGACGCTGCCTTCCCACCTTCCGTCGGCACTTCCGCGAGAAACGGAACCAGTCATCACTGCCGAAAGCTCGCTCACCACACCCGTCATTCCGACGAGGGATTCTCCATGGCACCGGTTCCTTCCCTGGTTGGTCAATTTCTATCTGGCCGGCGTCGCGATGATGCTGTTGAGGCTCACGGTCGGACTCTGGGGCGGCTGGAAGTTGCGTCGTCGATCAAGCCCGGTGGCCGAAACAGCGCTACTTCAGGCCCTGCGACGCCAGTCCAATTCGCTGGGTTTGAGATTTCTTCCCTTGTTGGCCTTTTGCGACCAAGTCGCGATCCCCACAGTCATCGGAGTCTTGCGGCCAACCATCTTGTTGCCCCTCTCGCTGACCAGCGGTCTCACACCAGAGCAGATCGAAACGATCCTGGCGCACGAGTTGGCTCATGTCCGCCGCTACGACCATCTGGTCAATCTGCTGCAGCGACTCGTAGAATCGGTGCTCTTCTTCCACCCGGCCGTGTGGTGGCTATCCAATCAGATCCGAGTCGAACGCGAACTCTGCTGCGACGATCTGGTCCTGGCCTGCGGAGCCCAACCGCTCGACTATGCCCAATCACTGCTGCGCGTGGCCGAACTAAGCCGAATGTCGAAACTCAACCGCTCAGTCTCCGCGGTCAGCCTGCTCGCAACGGGCCAGCCGTCCAAATTGAGACAGCGGATTGCCCGGCTATTAGGCGATGCAACCGAGACCCCAGTCCGCTTGCAACATCGCTGGCCGGCACTGCTGCTCGGAATGATTTGCCTCGTGATCGCCTGGAAAACAACGGACATCGGATGGACGGTCACTGAGAACCAGTCGCTGGCAGCCGAGCAGAGGGTTGCCAAACCCAAGGCCGCGGATCAGACTCCCACAGAAGTCAAAGGTCAGGAAAAGAAAGCCGTCGAGCGAGCCGTCAAAACGTCGGCCGCCGATCCAAGTCCAGTCGTCACCTTGCCTCCCGAGGCCTTACCGCCAGGTGCCACTCAGCGGTTTGGAACATCGCGATTCCGTGTACCAGGACCGTTCAAGAGAGTTTCCTTCACGGCGGACGACCGCTCGATTCTCGTGGAGAGGAATTCGTACTTTACGGTATTGGATCGCGAGACAGGCTTGGCCATCAAGAATCCTCGCTATGAGTTTGGTCCCGGCTGGATCTCAACGCTCGGCGTGTCCGACGATCGCAAGTTGGTGGCCGTCATGCTGACCGACGACACTTCTAAGGGCGGAAAATCGGCGACTCAGGTTGTTGTGACCAAAGACGGGTCATCCGAGAAGATCGTATTTCCATGGGACGACGATCGAGGACAAAAGCGATCATTGGTATTTAGCCCTGATAACAAGACGCTTGCTGGAATCAGTGAAGCCACTGGATTGAAACTGTGGAACTTGGAGTCGCGGGCCGTCATACCCACTCCCGAATGGGCGAACAAGTACGTGCGCGCCCTCGCCTTTTCCCCCGATGGGCAAACGATTGCTGTCGTCGGGCAGCAGACGATGTTTTGGAAGTGGCGGACGGACGAGGAACCACAACTACTCCAACGTGATCTCAGTCGTATGAATTGTGCTGTCAAGTACTCTCCTGATGGCAAATGGTTGCTCACGGGGTATACGGATCACCTCGCTAATCCAAGTGGAATCGCTGTTCTTGACGCGGCCACGCTGGAGTTTACCTGGTATATTCCTATCGGTCTCAACCGAATCTATGACAACGAGTCCATCCTGCTGAGTCATGACAGTCGTTTTGCCATCATCGGATTGGAAAAGTCCAAGCGGGCGGAGGTTTGGGATCTGACGACCCGGCAACGCGTTCATTCCTTCGATTGCCCAGGGTTTCGCTCGGCCAGCTTAAGCCGAGATGGAAAACTGCTGGCTATTGGAAGATTTGACTGCCTGATCGAACTCAGGGACATGGCGACGGGCAAACCCGCCGTAATGATCCCGGACGGCCATCATGATGTCGCACATGCCCTCCAATTTACTCGCGACGGCCGGACGCTTGTATCTGGTGGTGGGAATGACACGGTCCGTGTCTGGGACGTGGTATCGGGAAAACAAAAGCGCGTTTTCGAACACGCTTCCGGGTCCGGTTTTGTGAAGGATCTGGCACTCTCGCCGGACGGACAGCTGGCAGTCTCAGCCGGGCATGATAACACAC